>JANMSG010000476.1:0-2643 GCA_031389065.1 Acidobacteriota bacterium
CAGGGCTGGAGCCTGTTCCTCAGCTAAGGAAAAATCAGCGAGCTGATAGATATGCTCCCGTATTTCCAGCCATAACCGTTCCCATGGCACCTCCTCGAAAAGTATCTCTGCCAACTCCTCAAGGTTGTGGATCAGATTATACGGATAGTGAAACTCAGAGATATAATCATCAACGAGCGTTTCCAGTGCGCGCGGACGCCACTTATCAGGAGCAATGGCGATTAGCGCTTTGATTGCATCCTGACGACTACCACCATCCCAACTTCTGTCCCAGCCTGATGCAGTAGTCTCGCCCAGAACCGCTTCCAATATGGGTAATGCTTCATTTGTGAGGCCAAGTTCGTGTAGCCTTGATGCGCACATATTACGCACCATGCCATCAAGTCCGTGAGGTTCCAACAAGGAAAGAAGGCGGCGTATCTGTTGGGCAGAAAATTGCCCGATCAGTGGTTTTATCACTCTCCGCCATGGGAAGTATTCGGTTTTCTCTATAGATTCGATCAAGGCAACTAACTGCTCAAAAGAATTGACCAAGACCAACACATCTTCCTCGGTTAATTTCCGTCCATCTTTTAGAAGCAAGCTGGAACTTGAGCTGTCTTGTTTGCTAGGATTCTCAGAAAGCAACTGCTCAAAAAATTGGCTGTCTTGACCTGCCTCGCGCAACCCCGCAATCAATGCCCTCCATAATCTGGGGCGTTCTCCCGGATAGGCTTTAACCTGAATCGTCTGTGTCAATTCGCTCATCAGGCGTTCCGCGATCTCAGGCTTGGCACATTGTGCGGTACGCGCAGCCAGTTGCTTTACCAGTGGTTCATAGATGTAGGAATCAAACGGAACCAATAAATGACGAGCGACCACAAAGATCGACTCTAAAGGTGGGTTCTCGTGGCGTAGCGCACCAAGCAAAAGCCCGCTCACCGCGCTGCTGAAATGTATACCACCATGCTCTAGCAACCAATCGAATAAAGTTTTCGCATAACTCGGATTGGAAGACATGGCTAAGGCCAGTAACTCGGTAGCCGCATCCTGCGTTCCACGCCCACGCCCCGCTTGCTCCAAGACGACGAGTGCAGTGGCGAAACGTCCAACATCTTCATTTGCCAAGTCTGGTTGCGTTGCAGCAGTTTTGGTGAGTAAATCAACCCACTGCTGAAATTGGCGGTCTTTGTCGTGGTAGATGCCGAATGAGCCTTGAAGGAGTTGTGGGATGAGGGTTCGCCCTCGCTCCACTTCTCCCGCTTCGCGCCAAGCCAAGGCGAGCTGTCCATATTCTTCGGCCCGCTCATGAACATCATGCCAGACACCAATTTCTTTCTCCAACCCTTCTAGTCGGCGAATGAATGTGTCTCGGTCATCACCATTTCTATAAAGCGCCAAGGCAATAGCACGCCGCCTGTTAGTAGACCAGTACTGAGCAGTTTTTTCTTGTGTCCATTGTTGTTCGAACTCGCGACTAAGAACTCGAACCGCTTCTTGTCCATGAGCGGCGACTGAACGAATCATCAGGTCAAAATAGTCCACTGCCGCACTTGCGAATTGATACCAGGCCGACCAGTCTCGCGTTTCACTGTGGCTTCGATTAAAGAGCCGTAACGCGGGATGAAGCGAGCGGATGATTTCATCGGGAGACATAATTTTTCCCTTTTTCGCGCGCCCCCAGATTGTGGCAATTATGGCCAATTGCCTCTCAAACAGTACGTTTCCATGTTTGCGTGGATCATCCGAATCAGGCACGGCATCGATTGGGTCAACCGTTCGCCCAAGTGCTGCCAAGAGCCGGTTCAATCGAATTCGTAATGTAAAAGGATCTAATCGCTTCCATTGCGAAGATGTCCAGTCGTAGTTTAGCGGCTGGGATAAACCCTCAATCCAGTGGTTTGCTCCCTCTGAATCTCCTCGAATAGCAAACAGATATTCCGCGATCAGCACTCTGTCTAAATCGTCCAGCGTCTCTTTGGTTGCCCACAACAGGATACGATCCAATGCTGCCTGCGCATCTGGGTGGAAAGGATGCAGATTGCAGATTTTGAAATCCAATTGCTGACAAAGCGCTTCCTGCTCTTCGGGTTCAATTGAAAGCGTTCGCAGGCTTGCCCATTTGCCAGTATCGGGATGCGTCAAAACCGCAGACACGAGAACCTGACGCAAATAGGCGCGGAGGTTTGTCGTTGCAACAGCCTCATCCTCATCTGACGCATGCTGAGATTCCTCGACCCTTAGCGCTGCAATGGCAGTTCCCATCTCCTCGAACGAACGAAAGTGATGCGCACAACGCACCCAATGTTTCAGCAGCGTTCGGTCAGTGCCGTGCTGCTTAATAGGTTGAGCACCGCTTAATAACTCCAGTGGTTCCGCTGCTTCAAATATCAGTCGTGCTGCCTTAATTTCGCCGACTACAACAAGACGTAGGCAAAATTCAAGGCCGACTTCATCAGCAACACGGAGATTGCTTCCATCCATCAAATAATTTAGTACCGCCTCAGTCCCGTAGAGGGCAAGAAGCAGCTCCGGCATATCCATTTGATCGAGTACTTGTTGCCGCTCTCCCAACTCATGCTCGACAAATAGATAGCGAAATATTGCGATGCCATCCTGCTTTGCACGCGCGGCACGCAAAGCAAAGGCAATATCCTCCTTGAT
>JANMSG010000875.1:0-5574 GCA_031389065.1 Acidobacteriota bacterium
GTATAGCCGATCAGTTCACGCCCAAGATTGCCGAGTATATGCAAAAGCCCGTGCCCGCAACCGTGCCGGATAGTAAAAACGACAAGACCGACAAGAAACCCGATAAGAATAACGAAAAAAATAATTGAGAATGGTTTCTCATAGATGTATGGTGCAACTTGGAACCCGGCGAGGATTACAGTGGAATATGAGTTTGGATGCAAGATAGATAATCAAAACATCGTTTCATCCACGAGGTGATTTTATGAACAAGAAGATGATTTGGATTTTGCCAGTTCTGCTCGCTTTATTTGTTGGACAAGCATTGGCGCAGACCGAACCAACACAAACGGAAAAGCCGAAAGTTGCAAGGCCTCCTGCGCCTAAGCCACTGATCGAAACTGTAAAACAGTATGTCACACTAGCGGGCGCAACGATTGATGAGGCAAAGAGCACGGCGACAATGATTGTCTCGAATCACCCCGACTCAAAGGGTAATAAAATCAACGTCGTCATCCTTCACGACAAGAAGAAAGGCTTTCTCGGTTTTTACATTTATAATTTCGGCAGCGTCAAAGAGCTTACCTCTCGTGAAGAGGTCTTCAAATACCTGCTTTCCGTAAACGATTCGATAACCATTGGCAGCTTCTTTGTTGATGGCGATGAAGACATAGGCTACAAGTATCTGGTCAGCACATCACATTCAATGAACCAGAAAGCCTTTGAAGCGATTTACCTGACCATGCTTGCGGTTGCGCGAGAACACAAATCTGAAATACGCAAACTTTTAGGCGGCAATAAAGACGATAAACCTACTGAGGCAAAGAAGGCTTCGGAAGAAAAACCACCTAGCCAGTAGTCGGTAGTCAGTAGTCGGTAGTCAGTTGCTTTGTGCAGCGAATTACCGACCACCGACCGCCGACCACCGACCACCGACTTATGAACGATAGAGAATCACGAATAAAATTACTCCACGAATTGTTAGCCGAGCGCATACTACTGCTTGATGGCGCGACGGGCACCGCTTTGCAAGCTTGCGACCTTCACGCCGATGATTTCGGCGGCGCGCATTTCGAAGGCTGCAACGAAAACCTGGTCTTTACGCGACCAGATGTTGTGCTTGATATGCATCGCAAATATCTGGAAGCCGGTGCAGACATCATCGAAACCAACACCTTCGGCAGCACTTCCATAGTCCTTGCCGAATATGACTTGCAAGACAAAACATTCGAGCAGAACAAACTCGCGGCAGAGCTTGCCCGTCAAGCTGTGGCGGAGATGTCCACCTCGAACAAACCGCGCTTTGTTGCCGGTTCAATAGGCCCGACAACGAAAGCCATCTCGGTCACGGGCGGCATCACTTTTCAAGAACTCGCGGATTCATTTCACGATCAGGCGGCGGGACTCTTAGCAGGCGGCGCAGATATTCTGCTCGCTGAAACCATGCTCGACACGCGCAATATCAAAGCCGCATTGATAGGCATCTGGCGACTCTTTGATGAAGTCGGCTACAAAGTGCCCGTGATGGTTTCGGCGACCATTGAGTTGATGGGAACGATGCTTGCCGGACAAACGGCTGAAGCGCTAGCCGTTTCTGTGATGCACGCTGATTTGCTTTCGTTAGGACTCAATTGCGCGACGGGTCCCGAATTTATGACCGATCATCTGCGTAGCCTTGCATCGACAAGCGAGAATCGTCTGTCTTGTTATCCGAATGCAGGCTTGCCCGATTCGGATGGTCATTATCTTGAAACGCCTACGGATTTTGCAGCAAAGATTGAACGATTCGTTGACCACCAGTGGTTAAACTTCATCGGCGGCTGTTGCGGCACGACGTACGAACACATTCGCTCGCTTGCGCAGATGGTTGAAGGCAAACGCCCGCGTGTTCCGCAAAAACATCACCGCGCACTTTTTTCAGGCATAGAGTTTGTCGAAGCAAGCGACGACCAACGCCCGCTCATCGTTGGCGAACGCACCAACGAAGTGGGCTCGCGCAAATTCAAGCGACTCATCACCGAAGAAAAATACGAAGAAGCCGCTGAAGTTGGTCGCCAACAGGTCAAGGGCGGCGCGCAAATTATTGATGTGAATTTGCAGAACGCCGACCGCGAAGAACTCTACGACATTGACCGCTTCTACGAAAAATTGATCCGCGTCGTCAAAGCGCCGATTATGGTTGATACGACAGATCCCGTAGCAATCGAACGCTCGCTTACATACTGTCAGGGCAAATCAATCATCAACTCGATCAATCTCGAAGACGGACTTGAAAAATTTGAGCTTGTCACTCCGCTGGCGCGCAAATACGGCGCGGCTCTCATCGTCGGTTGCATAGACGAAGACAAAGAACAGGCGCAAGCCATCACCCGCGAGCGGAAACTCGAAATCGCTCTGCGTTCGCACAAATTATTAACTGAAGATTTCGGCATTCGCGAAGAAGATATTATTTTCGATCCGCTGGTCTTCCCTTGCGCCACAGGAGACCAGAATTACGTTGGCAGCGCACTCGAAACCATCGAAGGCATACGTTTAATCCGCGAAGCTCTGCCGAATACAAAAACCATTTTAGGCATCAGCAACGTTTCTTTCGGGCTGCCGGATGCGGGGCGCGAAGTCTTGAACTCGGTCTTTCTCTATCATTGCACAAGAGCTGGTCTTGACCTCGCGATAGTCAATTCCGAAAAGCTCGAACGATATGCTTCTATTCCTGAAGAAGAGCGTCACCTTTCGGAAAATTTACTGTGGAATCGTGGCGAAGATCCAATCGCAGAATTTGCGGCGCATTTTCGCGGCGCAGCTTCCCGCAATAAAAAGATTGCCTCAGACTTGCCGCTCGATGAACGTCTGGCGAATTACATCGTCGAAGGCACAAAGGACGGGTTGATTGATGATGTGAATTTGAAACTACAGGAAGCCGCGCCGCTTGAAATCATCAACGGTCCTTTGATGCGCGGCATGGATGAAGTCGGCAGGCTTTTCAACGCGAACGAATTGATCGTCGCCGAAGTGTTGCAGTCTGCTGAAGCCATGAAAGCCGCCGTCTCGCACCTTGAACAATTCATGGAAAAGAGTGACACGGCAAGTCGCGGCAAAATCATCCTTGCAACGGTCAAAGGCGACGTTCACGACATAGGCAAAAACCTCGTTGACATCATCCTGTCAAACAACGGTTACAACGTAGTGAATTTAGGCATCAAGGTGCCGCCGGAAATTTTGATTCAAGCGGTGCGCGAACATCGCCCGGATGCCATAGGTCTGTCGGGCTTGCTTGTGAAGTCTGCGCAACAGATGGTCATCACGGCAAGCGACCTGAAAGATTCAGGGATTGATTTGCCTATGCTTGTCGGCGGCGCGGCATTATCGGATAAATTCACACGCACGAAGATCGCTCCGGCTTACACCAACACGGTTGTCTATGCGAAAGACGCGATGAACGGCTTGGATATTTTGAATCGCCTGATGAACGCGGATTCGCGAGCCACCCTTGAAGCCGCACTACTTGCGCAAGATTTGGGCGCGGTCGTACCCCCGCCGCAAGTTACAATTCCGGAAAGCGAAAAGCGCAGTGCAAAGATTTCGCTTAATGTTGAGGTTCCTGCGGTGCCGGATTTAGAGCGTCACGTTTATGAAGTCGAAGACCTTGACGAAATCTGGAGCTACATCAATCCGCAGATGCTCTATGGTCGTCATATGGGATTGCGTGGGCGCTTCAAAGATTTGATCGAAGCGGGTGATAAACGTGCTGTTGAACTCGAAGAAAAAATCGAAAAGGTAAAAGAAGAATGTCGCAGAGGTGGCATGAAGATTCGCGTCGTGTGGCAATTTTTTGAAGCCGAATCAGAAGGCAATGCGATTCATATTTTCAGCGGTAAAGATTCGCTCGCGCCTGTTGAAACATTCGTCTTTCCGCGTCAACGCAAAGAAGAAGGCTTGTGTTTGAGTGATTTGGTTTTGCCGTTTGAAGTTGACGGGTCCAACAGAAAACAGCGCGACCACGTTGCCATGTTTGTGACCACTGCAGGCGCTGGCATACGCGAGATTGCCGAAGAAGCGAAAGAGAAAGGCGAGTATTTGCGCTCCTATGCCTTGCAAGCTCTGGCGCTTGAAACCGCAGAAGCTGCCGCCGAATGGCTGCACGCAAAACTTCGCGCCGTCTGGGGATTTGCTGACCGCGAAGAATTGCCGCGCCAGGCATTGTTCCAGGCGCACTATCGCGGCAAGCGTTATTCGTTCGGTTATCCGGCTTGCCCTGACCTTGACTTGCAAGCGGGCTTATTCAAACTTTTGCATCCCGAAGAAATCGGCGTACAACTGACGGAAGGTTTTATGATGGAACCCGAAGCGAGCGTTTCTGCATTGGTCTTTCATCATCCCGACGCGGGCTATTTTTCCGTCGGCGCGCAAGAGTTGGCAGAAGCAACTGCCGATTAGAACCAGAAAAGTGTAGAGGTCATAAAATGAATAATTCTCTTGATCTCGAAATGGCTGTTAAACAGATAAAAAGAATTTGTGATTCTGAGTCAGACAGGTATCCGTTTTTCTTTTTAGTAGGTGCAGGAATTTCCTATCCACCAGTTCCTCTTGCTCCTGAGATAGTCAAAACTTGCAAAGCCATCGTTAGAAAGAGAGAGGATGATTCAGAAGAAACAGAAGATAGTGAGGCAATGAAGGCTTATTCTGACTGGTTCAGGAGAGCTTATGAACAACCCATTGAGCGTCAAAGATATTTGGAATCACTTATCAAAGGCAAAAATATTTCTCACGCCAACTTTCGCCTAGCACATTTACTTTCAGAGAACAAAATTTCCAACATAGTTGTAACCCCAAACTTTGATGACTTCCTTTCTAGGGCTTTGATTCTTTTCGGTGAGAATCCTGTAGTTTGTGACCATCCTGAAATGGTCACACGAATTAACCCGAATGACCGACACAGACTTCAAATAGTTCACGTACATGGTACATATCCTTTTTACGATTGCATCAATCTAAGCGGCGAGATTGAAAAACGCGCTCAAACCTCAAGTGATACAACCTCAACTATGGGAGCATTGCTTGATGCAATTTTGTGGGATCGCTCACCTATAGTAATCGGTTATAGTGGGTGGGAGAATGACACGATAATGAAAGCTTTAAGGCGACGCCTGAAAAGACCCCTTCCCTATAATTTGTATTGGTTTTGCTTTAGAGAATCAAATATAGATGACTTGCCAGATTGGTTAAAGGATGATGATAACGGAAATGTTTTCTTTGTCATTCAACAGGCAAAACAAAAAAGCAAAAATTCAGAAGCCACAACTTTAAAAGAGAACCCTTTAAATAAAAGCTTGGCAACACCCTTGCCCACGATTGCTGAAAATCTTTCGGGTAAAGAAGATGATGAAGCTACGTTACCTGCTGTAAAAGTTCTAGACGAAATCAATAAAGCTTTTGAGACCAAAATTCCGGCTTTGATAGATGATCCGTTGAATTTTTTTGTGGAATATCTTAAACGTTCACTCCCATTAGACGAAGAAAATCCAGAAGAGGATAAAATCTATTTCTTCAATAAAGTCATAGAACGGATCGAAGAAATTCAAAGAGTGGGTAACGAAG
>JANMSG010000876.1:0-7076 GCA_031389065.1 Acidobacteriota bacterium
ATTCCGCCTGAAGGCAGTACTCCAAACCGCTTTCTCACTTTTGCAGAAACTATACGAGGAAAAAACACCAATCAGCAAACCTGAATACAAAGAAGCCTCAACCGTTTGCGGCTGAGGCTTCTTAAAAAGCTAAGAAGGTGAAGCAGTTTGTCTACACCTTCTATTTTTAATTTGTAAAGCTACTCCCGGACTGGCCTCATCGCTTCTGTATTCATTCTCAATGGAAATTCAGGCTAGTCAGACTTCTTGCCAAACCCGAAGAGTCCGCGTTTCT
This sequence comes from Acidobacteriota bacterium, assembly GCA_031389065.1. Lineage (GTDB taxonomy): Bacteria > Acidobacteriota > Blastocatellia > UBA7656 > UBA7656 > JACQDB01. Next base: position 275 of record JANMSG010000876.1, read on the forward strand.
TCTTGGTCTCTTTCGGCTGTTCTATTGGTTCTGTGGTGGCAGTTCGGTCAACCAATTCAATATAAGCCATCTCTGCACCATCACCTTTACGAGAGCCGAGCTTGAGTATGCGAATATAGCCGCCTGGTCTTTCGGCATATCTTTGGGCGAGTTCGCCAAACACTTTGTCAACAGCTTTGACGCCTGCAGTACGCGGCGCTGGCTGGCGTTTGTAGGTGCCGTGCGGGTAGCGATTCGTATTACCAGCGTGAAAATATCCCGAAGCAAGGCGACGCGCGTGAACCTTCGCATCCGGTTTTTCAGCGTTGTTGGCGCGCTTGCCAAGCGTGATGACTCGTTCGGCAAATGGGCGAAGTTCTTTCGCTTTCGGAAGCGTAGTAATTAAAAATTCATTGACGATTAAAGAAGTGCAAAGGTTACGCAGTAGAGAGGTTCTATGCTCTGATGTGCGTCCTAATTTTCTGTGAGCTACTCTATGTCTCATACTATTTTCCTCAGTGTCATCGCAAAACTGGAAGGTGCCAGGAAAAGACTTGCGAAAGCTTCTCTCTTTTCATCCTCCCATCTGATCGATGGATATACTTATCAATAACGATAATAAAACCCGGCTGCCATTTAATTTTCACCCGAACCGGCAACCAATCTACCTTGATCGTCAAACCTCATACCGAAATCGAGTCCCATCGAATGAAGAATATCTTTAATTTCATTGAGCGATTTGCGCCCGAAATTCTTCGTCTTGAGCATCTCGGCTTCGCTCTTTTGAACGAGTTCGCGCAAACTACGAATATCAGCGTTCTTCAAGCAATTGTATGACCGAACAGACAATTCCAGTTCATCAACCGAACGGTCAAGATTATCAACGGCAAGAACCTTTTTGACTTCTTCGGTTTCGGTCTCAACTAGTTCCGGCTCTTCCTCAAAGTTAATGAAGATTTGCATATGATCTTTAATCAACTTTGCAGCGAGTCCGACTGCGTTATCAGGTCTGACCGAGCCGTTTGTCCACACTTCTATGGTCAGTTTGTCATAGTCTGTGTCTTGCCCAAGACGCGCAGACTCGACGGTGTAGTTGACCTTCCTGACCGGCGAATGCACGGCGTCAATCGGTATATAACCGACCGCTAAATCTTCTTCATAATTGCGCTCGGCTGAAACATAACCGCGTCCGCGTTTGAGACGCATTTCTATAGACAGCGAACCGCCTTCTGAAATCGTCGCGATGTGAATATTCGGATCGAGTATTTCAACATCTCCGTCGGTTTCGATTTCGCCTGATAGAAGTTCACCAGCAACGGTGCGATCAACGCGTAAGGTTTTCGGGCCCGCGCCGTGTAATTTGAAGGGGACGCGCTTGAGATTAAGAATGATGTCAGTCGCATCCTCAACAACGCCGGGTATAGATGAGAATTCGTGCAGAACTCCTTCTATTTTTACCGCCGTAATCGCCGCGCCCTCTATGGACGAGAGCAATGCGCGGCGTAAACAGTTGCCTATGGTGGTACCGAATCCTCGCTCAAACGGATGAGCGAAAAATTTTCCATAGCGACCCGTCAAGGTCTCTGTTTCGGCTGCCAGGCGCTTGGGCCTCTGAAAGCCTATCATGAATTGAGTTTCTGTTCCTTCCATTGATCCCTCTCATCTAAAAATCAGATGTCAGATTGTAGCTACAAGGTCTAACCGACTATAGCTTAATTATTTGGAATAAAGTTCGACAATGAGTTGTTCATTGATGTTTTGGCCGATGTCATCGCGATGCGGCAAAGATACCACGCGACCGCGCATACCTTCCACAGAGGCGATTTCAAGCCAGGCCGGTCTTCCACGTCCGGAGGCAGTTTGAAAGGCGCTTTGAATGTGAATGTTTGAACGGCTGCCATCTCGTATGGCAACTTCATCACCAACTTTAACTTGAAAACTTGGGATGTTCACTTTGCGACCATTAACTGATATGTGACCGTGATTGACAAGTTGACGCGCTTGCGCGCGAGATGTGGAGAAGCCCAGACGATAAACCGTATTGTCGAGTCTGCGTTCAAGTAAGAACAACAAGTTTTCACCCGCTACGCCTTTTGAACGAACTGCGCGCTCGAAATATAGGCGGAATTGACGCTCGAGCATTCCGTAAATACGTTTGACTTTTTGCTTTTCGCGCAACTGTTCACCGTAGCCAATCAGTTTACCGCGACGAGCATTACGACCATGTTGTCCAGGAGGTTGCGGCCCTCTTTTTTCAATCGGACAAGTCGGCTTATAGCAACGCTCTCCCTTCAAAAACAGCTTCATTCCTTCGCGGCGGCACAATCGGCACACCGGACCTCTATATCTTGCCAAAGTTATTTCTCCATCTATTATCCCTTGCGGGAGCTAGAAAAGTTTACAAGCGATGGTCTTTGTAATCGCTCTTCATCCTTTAAAACGCTGAAAAAGCGTTTGACTAATTTGCCAAGTAGGGGCGAGACGCTTTCCCAAAGGAAATCGCTTCGCCCCTTAGACTAAAGTGAACTCTTATACTCTGCGGCGTTTCGACGGCCGGCAACCGTTATGTGGGATCGGTGTCACATCACGAATGATTCTGACTTCAATGCCAGCTGATTGAATGGCGCGAATAGCCGATTCACGCCCTGAACCGGGACCTTTCACTCTTACTTCGCAGGAGTGCATGCCCACATCCTTGGCTGCTTGCCCGGCTCGTGCTGCCGCCTGCTGCGCCGCAAACGGCGTTCCTTTACGAGAACCGCGAAAGCCCAAGGCTCCAGATGATGACTGGCTCACCAAATTGCCTTCCAGGTCTGTAATAGAAACCAGAGTGTTATTGAAGCTTGCCTGAATGTGGACGATTCCCTGCGGAATAAACTTCTTCTCTTTTTTCTTAAAAGTCTTCTTCTTGCCGCCTTTAGTTTGTGCTTTTGCCATATCTAATCATCACGCCTGTCATCAACGCCTCGCGCCTCAATCTTTAGCCAGAAAACCTAGCTACGGATGAAAGACGAAAGACTAAAAGTTATTTCTTGCCCGGAGCTTTCTTTTTCGCCACCGTCATACGACGCGGCCCCTTGCGGGTGCGGGCATTGGTATGTGTGCGTTGACCGTTAACGGGAAGCCCACGCCTGTGTCGCAAGCCGCGATAGCAACCAATATCCATCAATCGCTTGATGTCCATTTGCGTTTGCTTCCGCAAATCGCCTTCGACCATTCCTTGCTGGTCAATAATCGTGCGAATGTGATTGACTTCTTCTTCTGTCAATTCACGAATGCGCTTGTTGATATCAATGCCAGCTTCATTCAATATTTTATTAGAGCGTGTACGCCCTATGCCATAAATGTATGTGAGACCAATTTCGGCTCGTTTATTTGCCGGTAAATCTACGCCTGATATGCGTGCCATATTCCTCCGTTCATTCTTTCCTCAAGCAGCTTTGCTAGCACGCGCTACCCTTGGCGCTGCTTATGTTTTGGATTTGTGCAGATCACGCGCACCACACCTTTTCGGTGAATGACCTTGCAGTTGTCACATATTTTTTTTACTGATGCCCTTACTTTCATTTCTTTTACCCTTCTATTACAGTGGGCGCTTAAACAGGAAAGCCCTGCGCGCAAGAAACGGATACTATATCATCTCAAAATCAGTCTTGCAACCTGACTTTGAATTTACCTCGACGAATTAAATTTTAGGCGACATCCGGCAGAGTCAGGATTTGTGGACCTTCCTGAGTGATGGCAACGGTATGCTCAAAGTGAGCCGAAGGTCTGCCATCAACGGTTACCACCGTCCACCCATCTTTGAGTTGCTTGGTATGATGACGACCAAGATTGATCATAGGCTCAATCGCCAGAACCAAGCCTTCGCGCAGCACGGCTCCTTTACCAGGTTCACCGTAATTTGGAACTTGCGGATCTTCATGCATCGCTCGCCCGATTCCGTGACCACAATAATTTTGTACGACCGAATAGCCGCGTGGCTCTACATAAGCCTGCACAGCGTGACAAACATCGCCAAGACGATTACCTATATGGCACTTGGCAATTGCTTCAAAAAGGGATTGCTGTGTTGCTTCCAATAACTTTTGAATCCCTTCGCTAATTTTGCCAACTGGCACCGTCACCGCCGCGTCGCCTACGTAGCCTTGTAAGGTCGCGCCGCAATCTATGCTGATGATGTCGCCTTCTTTTAACTTTCGATCTCCAGGAATGCCGTGAACCACTTCATCATTGACGGAAGCGCATATGGAAGCAGGATACCCGTGATAACCTTTAAACGTTGGATAAGCCCCAGCCGCGCGAATGATGCGTTCGGCTTCTTGATCCAGATCGCGAGTCGTAATACCTGGTTCGACCATCAGCGAAAGCCTCTGCAAAACTTGGCCGACGATCTTTCCGGCAGACCGCATCTTTTCGATTTCCGCTTTTGACTTCCTGATAATCATAAAACTAATAGATTAATGAGTGGAGCTATTTGCATCAGTTCTCTAGCCCTTGCTCATTAATGAAACGATATTTCTACGTCTTGGCGACGATATTACATATTGCCTCGAACACTTCTTCGGGGGCGCCAAGTCCGCTGATCTCTTTGACGCGACCGGTCTGCGCGTAGTAGTTCACCAAGGGCTTGGTCTTTTCCGTGTATTCAGCCAGCCTGTGCTTAATCACCTCATCGGTATCATCAGTGCGCGTAAACAATTCCCCGTCGCAATCATCGCAAACCCCTTCTCGTTTGCTCGGCTTAAGATAAATGTTATAGATGTGCCCGCATTTGCTGCAAGTGCGTCGTCCCGCCAGTCGTTGGAATAAAAACTCGTGAGGAATTTTTATTTTGATGACGGTTATCTTATGCCCTTGCTGCGCGGCTATCTCTTCAAGCAACTCCATTTGCGGAGTGGTTCGCGGGAAACCATCAAGAATATATCCTTGCTGGCAATCCTCCTGACTGGTGCGGGTTTTAATCACTTCGGCAAGGATGTCGTCTGATACCAGATCGCCTGATTCTTGATACGCTTTTACTTGTTGTCCAAGCGGCGTATCGGTTTTAGCAACTTCGCGCAACATCTCCCCTGTTGCGACAATTGGCAGAGAAAACTTCTCTGCCAACATCTGCGATTGAGTTCCTTTGCCCGCGCCTTGCGGTCCCATCAGGATTATTATATCAGGCATATTTTATTAGTTGTTTAGTAGCTGCGGCGACCACGTAAACGACGACCTCGCGGACCCAAGAAACCATCATAATGACGCATGATGAGTTGCGACTCGATTTGATTCATGGTATCCATTGCCACGCCTATGACGATCAGCAAACTCGTGCCGCCAAAGAGAAATTGTAGTCCGATGCCTGTTGTCAGCCACGAAGTTAAAGGCGTTTGACGCAGAAGAGAATCAAGAGATTCGCCAATGAAAGGCAGAGCGGAAAACTGCATCCCCTGCAGCAATATGCCCGGCAACAGGGCAACCAACGCAAGGTAGGTTGCGCCGACGGTTGTTAATCGAGTCAGTATATCGCTCAAGTAATCAGAGGTACTCTTGCCCGGACGAATGCCCGGTATGAAGGCTCCGCTCTTACGAAGATTGTTCGACACTTCATCTGTGTTGAAGATGATCGAAACGTAAAAAAAGGTAAAAAATATAATGGCTGCAGCGTAAATAAACATATGCAGCGGATGACTGGTTTGCCCAAGCTCTTGAGCAAACTGAATGAACCAGGCTTTCACAGGACCTGCCTCTGCGGGATTGGTGCCGCCAAAGAAACCCAGGATGGTCTGCGGAAATGCCAGAATCGAAGAGGCAAAGATGACAGGGATTACGCCGCCCATATTGACCTTCAAAGGCATATGAGTTTGCTGCTGTGGAATGGATTGGCGACCAACCATGCGCCGCGCATGATTGATAGGGATCTTACGGAACCCCCTTTCGACGAAGATAATTGCGGCAATTACTAAGATGATAACAATCAGCAAGGCAACGACGCCGATAGCTGCCCCTGCATTGCCCTCTACGAGTTTAAGATAAACTTCATACGCTGCCGATGGCAAACGTAAAACGATGCCTGCAAAGATGATCAAGCTGATGCCGTTGCCGATGCCGCGTTCGGTGATTTGTTCGCCAAGCCACATAATGAAAGTCGTGCCTGTGGCAAGCGTAAGCATCGTCATAGGCACAAACGACCAGCCCGGATCAGGCACCAGTGGCCCCACGCCTGTAGCTTGATTCTTCAACCAGTAGGCAATACCAAACGATTGAACGGCACACAGTACAACGGTCAAATAGCGGGTGTACTGGGTAATTTTTCGACGACCGAGTTCGCCTTCTTCCTGTAGCGCTTTGAGCCTTCCCCAAACCACCGTCATCAATTGCAGGATGATAGAGGCTGTGATGTAGGGCGTGATGCCGAGCGCAAATATTGAAACGACTTTGAAGTTGCCGCCTGAAAACAGATCAAGCACGCCGACGAGACTGCGTTGTAATTCGCCAGTTTCCCAAAGCTGTGCCAAAGCCACAGCATCAATGCCGGGTGTGCGAACGTGTGAACCAATGCGGTAAATGGCTAACATCGCAAGCGTGAAGAAGACTCGCCTGCGAAGTTCCGGTACGATGAATATATTTCTTACGCTATTTATGAAATTCTCAAGCATTAGATTGAACCCTCTAAGGCGGTGACAAACGATAAATCACGAGGAGTATACACCCGTCACTCATCACTCTTCACTTGTCACTGATTGGTCAGCCTTGGTTGCGGCAGCAATAACATCGGCTTTTCCGCCAGCGGCTTCGATTTTTTCTTTAGCGCTTTTGGTGAAACGGTGCGCTGTGA
>JANMSG010000514.1:0-2387 GCA_031389065.1 Acidobacteriota bacterium
TCAAAATTTGCGCTGGAGGCGCAACAAGACGGTAGCCAGATGTGTAACGTCTGGAAAACAGCGCTACCGTTTCGCGCGCTGAAGGAGCGCCACAACTTTGTGCCGCGTCTTCAACGCGGGAAGGAAGCTACCGGTTCCAGAGGTTTGACCTCTGGCTACCTTCTTGTTGCGCCTCCAGCGCAAATTTTGAATTCCTCGTAGCTTTCGGGTTTGGATTGAAAAGATTTACAGAATAGAATTTCTTTATCTTTTAATCCTTCGTGGCTAAAAATACTCGCTCAAGGCTTCTTTATTTGCGGAAGCTTACGCGGCGGGTAGTAGGGCTTGCTGCCAAGTTTCTGAACCTCCTTGCCAAAATTGGTACCGTAATCTTTTTCTGCGTCGGTCAAAGCCCAAGCCTGACGTTTATAATTCCAGTTATCAGGGTTCAAGCGTTGCGCCTCTTTGTAGTGGGCGATTGCATCTTGACCACGATTCGTGTGAGAAAGGAATTCTGCGAGAGCAAATTCTGCGGCAGCCATTGCGTGCTCTTCTTTTTGCGGCGCGAGGCGTGCTCTCAATTCCTGCTCGCTTAACACGTAAGGACTCTTGTTGCCATTGGTCGCCCAATCGCGTATCGCGGCAATATATTCACTGGCTTCTAAACCTGTAAAGACCTTGTAACGATTATCAACGTAAGCGGTTTCATTCGGACGAACAATTTTACCTTTTTCATCTATCCAAACGGCAGTTGGCACGTTGAGCATATCGAACAATCGCGTGACGATTTGGGTTTGATCAATAAGAGCGGTGTATTGAGGATTGGCTTTGGTAATCCAGGGAGCCGCGTCTTTTGCTCCACCTGTGTCTTGCGCTACGGAGATGATTTCAAAATTCTTGCTTGCAAGTTCTGCGTAAAGTGTTTGCCAGCCCGGCAAATCAAATCGGCATCCTCACCACGAAGCCCAGGTTATCAGCAAAACTTTTTTACCGCGAAAATCAGTAAGTGAGTGCATCTTGCCGTTTACATCAGGCAGCGTGAAGTTAGGCGCTTCAAGGGAATTCAGATGTGCATTCTGTGCATCTGGACGTGGTCCGAAATAATAAATGCCGTTCTTGACATCGAAAGCAGTTGGTTGTTTTACGAGCCGCGCAAACTCCGAGAGATTGAACCATTCCACCTTACCTTGTTTGAGACTGAATTGTGCTTTGCGATTTTTCGGGAGCGGAAAACACAACTCATCTCGACAAACGCCTTGTGGTTTGACAACGAAGCGTGTTGCGCGAGCCAAATCTTTTTTGGTTATCCAGAGGTCTTTCGATTCCATCGAAGATGTTGTGACCTCAGTTGCTTTTTCATCATAAATTACCGTGACGCGCTTGGTGTCGGCGCGTGCGGTACTGGAAACAGCAAGGCAGAGAAAGATTGCACTTGCCAGGAATACATACTTTTGCATATTGCCTCCATGATTGTTATTTGGTGAGTGTTAGGTTTACGTGAAAAAATTGATTTAAGATTCAATAGAACTTCAAAGACTTACGCAGGTAATGTACCGTAGGTTGTCCAACCTGCGGCTGATTTTATCAACTCGGGTTTTGGGGTCACCAAACGGCTTGCAAACCCAGGCAGCAGACTAGACAGTCTACTGTACATTTCTTGCGGAAGCCTAACATCAATAAATCTTCTTTGTCTGCCGTTTCATGAAATCCATTAAAATATATTGCCCAAGCGTCAAAGTCGTCGTGAAGTATGCTTTGCCGCGACAAATCTCCGTCACTTTTTTGATGAACTCAACCAAGTAATAATCATCCGCGAGCATAAACGTATTTATCAGTATTCCATTGCGGCGACAGTCCGCTACCTCTTTGAAAGTCTCTTGGAGAATCGTCGGATCAAGCCCCATAGAATTTTTATAAATGCGCCCGTCTTCCAAAGTCATTGCCGAAGGCTTGCCATCGGTAATCATGATGATTTGCTTCATGTCTTTGCGTTGTGACATCAGGATGCGTCGCGCCAGTCGCAAACCTTCGCGGGTGTTGGTGTGATAGGGACCGACTTGCACGCGTCCGACTTGCGAAATCGGAATCTCTTCGGCTGAATCGTGAAACAGAACAACGCGCAGTGAGTCGCCCGGATACTGTGTGCGAATCAAATGCGTGAGCGCGAGGGCGACACGCTTTGCAGGTGTGAATCTATCTTCACCATAAAGAATCATCGAGTGCGAACAATCGAGCATCAGCACGGTTGCGCAAGAGCTTTTGTAATCCGTCTGATGCACCATTAAATCCTCATATTCAAGATTTATAGGTACACCCAAGCCTTCCCGACCAATCGCCGATTTCAAAGTCGCGCTGACATCGAGATTTAAGACATCGCCGAATTCATACCGTTTCGCTGCCTCGCTCGC
>JANMSG010000518.1:0-2896 GCA_031389065.1 Acidobacteriota bacterium
GAGGGCTGAAAATCGCGGCGGGTCAGGCATCATCCGGCTTATGAAAAACGATAAGGGCATGTGGATAGGCAAAAGAGATATTGTCTTGGGACGCAATGTTCCGAACTACAAATAATTCTGAAATAAATAAGAGCTAGATAAAATACTGGCTCTTATTTTGGTTGACCGCTTTTTGATGGCGGAACAGCTACAGAGTTGATGCCAACACCTGTCAGCTTTATGCTCTGCGGGCTATCTAACGCATTGTCCGTTAGAATCAGTGATGTATTGCGTCGTTCATTTACGGAAGGAGTAAAAACGATGTCAACGATGCAACTCTTACCTGGCTCTATATCTTTGCCTGTACAGGTATCATTACTCATTGTGAAGTCCTCTTGAGCGCCGCTACTCAAAACCACACTGTTAATATAGAGTTTTTTTCCACCCGTGTTGGTTATTGTCAATCTTCTGGGTTTACCCGGTTTTTTCGTTACCTGTTCACCGAAATCAAGATTGTCGGGATTCACATTTACGCTTGGCGGTGTTTCTTGCTTTTGTCCTGCATTATTTTTACCTGTGTCCTGTGGTAATACACCTATTGAGTGCACAAGTAATAATAAACTACATAAAAATAAAGATTTCATGATGCGATTCCTTTCAAAGAGGATAAAGGCAAATCAAATGCCATCTCATCACAGTAAAGTGCTACCGTCTGCCGAAGATTATTCTCAACAAATCGGAAGTGCGCGCCAGCGGGTCGCGGCGTATGCGTCTCTCTTCATCGGCTATCAAGAGAAACAAACCATCGAGAGCTTTCTGGGTCACATACTCATCAATGTCAACAGCTTCCCTGCCTGTGAGTCGGGCGAGGGGACCGGATTGTTCGACCATTTTTTTATACTGCGCTGTGACGCCAACCTGTTCGGTGAATTTTCTAACAATCGGTAAAAACTTTTCTGTTAAACGCCGCTCACTCGTCCTTCTGAAAAATTGTGTAGCCGCGTCATCAGGACCTCTGATGATATTCTTGGCGTCGTTAAAGGTCATCTGCCTGATGGAATCTTTGAAGACATCTACGGCAACGGGTACAGCTTTTTCTGCCGCATGATTCATTGCCGCTATGAAATCGTCAGCGACTCTGCCTTGCCCTACAAACCGCAGCGTCTTTTCAACAGGCTGAAAAGATTTCGGCATAGGAATCTTGACCCGAAGGTTTTTCAAGAAACCACCATCGCGTCCTAAACTTTTGACCGCGCTTAAAGTGCCGTTGAGCAGAACTTCTTGCAGCCCTCTGGTGTAATCATCTTGAAACGCAGTGGCAGCGCGTGGCGTGGAAATGGTTGCCGCATTGCGTGACTTGTTTGACTTCCCTTGCGCTACAGTCGCATCATACGAAACGACCGACAGCAATAAAATCAATGGCAATACTTTGATAGATCGCATAGCAAAGACTCCTGTGAAAATTAGATTGGTCATGGCTTAGAGTCTCTTGGCGACTTTGAAGTTGTCAGTTGCAAGTCAATTTTCCAGGGAATGTTTTTGCGGGGATTTAACAACAAGAATAATTTTTGAAAAAGGAATCGCAAAGCTGAAATGGCACAAACAAAAATCGGACTGGAAGTCTTGCTCGAATCAAAAACTCATCTGCTAGAGGGCTTGCGCGTTGGTTTGATTGTTCATCCCGCATCAATCAATTCGCGTTTTGAACACACGGCAGATCTGTTTTTCAAAGATCAACGCATCAAACTCACAGCCTTATTCGGACCGCAACACGGGATACGCGGCGAAACGCAAGACAATATGATTGAGTGGCAGACGTTTACGGATTCACGTACGGGCTTACCTGCCTATTCGCTTTACGGCGAGACCCGCAAGCCTACGCCTGAAATGCTTGGTGATACAGACGCGCTGGTCTTCGATGTTCAAGACGTAGGCACTCGCGTTTATACTTTCATTTATACGATGGCGCTGGCGATGGAGGCGGCGCGCGCGCAGAAGAAAAAATTCATCGTCCTTGACCGCCCGAATCCAATTGGTGGGGTTACTGTCGAAGGCAATATTCACGAAGCGGAGTTTCATTCATTCGTAGGAATGTATCCGCTTCCTATGCGCCACGGCTTAACCGTAGGCGAACTCGCCTTGATGTTCAACAAACAGTTCGGCATCGGTTGCGACCTTGAAGTCGTGAAGATGGAAGCTTGGCAGCGCTCAATGTTTTACGAAGAGACAGGACTTCCCTGGGTTTTGCCTTCACCGAATATGCCGACGATTGACACGGCTGTAGTTTATCCAGGCGCAGTAATGTTTGAAGGCACACAAGTGTCTGAAGGTCGTGGCACGACTCGTCCATTTGAAATTATCGGTGCGCCTTATATCGTCCCGGACGATTTGCTTGCAGAGTTAAATAAAGAGACTCTGCCCGGCGTGGTTTTTCGTCCACTTCACTTTCAACCTACATTTCACAAATACGCAGGCGAGATTTGCGGCGGCTTACAGATGCACGTCACAGACAGAAATTCATTCAAACCCGTTATCACAAGCATTGCCATCATCAGCGCGATTCACAAGCTCTATCCCAACCAATTCGATTGGAAGCAACCGCCGTACGAATACGTCTTCGACAAACTCCCCTTTGATGTGATTAACGGCAGCGCCAGCGTCTGTGAACAGATTCAAGGTAACGTTCCCCTTACTGAAATCGAAGAAAGCTGGCGCGAACCCTTGAATAATTTTGCAGAGATGCGGCGCGAATATTTGCTCTACGATTGAAATAAAAGCGCTTACCTTGAAGCGCTTTTCATTCCTTTATGCTTATTTGAGTACCCCTCTGAACCTCTGATATTGGGCTAGCCAAATTTATATTTAGAGACCTTGACTTGTGCAACAAAGACGTTGTACAACGTCTTTGTTGCACAAC
>JANMSG010000563.1:0-11850 GCA_031389065.1 Acidobacteriota bacterium
CTCCGCTTGCCGGAATGTAGCGCAAGTCGAGTCCTGTTGAACCGCCTGCACCAGTAATTTCACTGAGCTCATGCCCGTGAAGAGCTGCTTCTTCCGGCGATGAAAATTCTTGATGTCCGCGTATATCCGCGTAAAGCTGATCGTCGACGGCTCCTGTAATGAAGACGATCTTCGAGCCATCGGGCGAATAGACAGGGTAGGTATAAAACGCCGCATTGCGCGTCAGTTGTTGAGGAGTGCCGCCTTCAGCGGACACGCTGTAAATTTGTCCGCCAAGATTTGACCACGTGACAAAAGCGATTGTTCGACCATCGGGCGACCAGGAAGGCATGAACTCGCCCACACTTTGATTCGTCAATCGTTTGGGCGTCCCCGAAGGCAAATCCATCACGTAAAGTTTGTTGAATGCGGAAAAGGCTACGCGCTTGCCATCAGGGGAAAGAGAAGAGTAGCGAATCAAGCGAGCTTTTACAGTTGGGCTATCATCAACTCGATAATTGAAATAAAGGCGCGGGGCGATTTCGGCTTCGACTTTCGCAGTGAAAGGAATAACTGTCGCTTGCCCTGTTTCAAAATCAACCCGCTTGATTTTGCCGTCAATCGGGACGATCAACGATTTCCCATCGGGCATAAAATCATAACCGGGAAATACGTCGCGCGTCGCGCGGGATTCCTGGTCATCGCGCGTGACGTTGTTTATCAACCAACGCTCTTGACTAGTGTCTAAATCACGAACGCGAAGAGCTGTTTTGGTTTCAAAGCGCGTAGCATAAACCAGTTTCTTCCCATCAGGCGAAAGCAAAGGGCGCATGGCGCTTCCCTGCGCGTTGGTTACTGTAGAAGTTTCGCTGGTCTCGCGGTCAAAGCGAACAATTTGCCACATCGGAAATTGCGCATTGTAAGAAAATGGACCGGTTCGTTGTCCGAAATAAATGAAGCGACCTTCCGGTGATGCAATCGCGCCCATCTTGTTTAATGGTGGACCGGAAGGAGGTGCAGGTGAACCGGGTTGAGGTGGAGGGGGTGGCGGCGTGCCTATGCTTACACCAGAGCCGCCATCTTTGTGGTACATGTACGTGTGAAAAGTGCCTATGCCGCGATCCGATTTTGAAGCGATGATGTAGTTGCCATCAGGGGTCCAGGAGGGTGAAACAAACATAGTGGCGCGTCCCTTGGTGATAGGCTTCGGATCAGAACCGTCAGGGTTACAGAGCCAGACATTTTCCGCACCACTGCGATCGCTCAGGAAAGCTAGCTTCATTCCATCAGGCGAAAATTTTGGCTGGCTGTCAAAAGACATCCCGCCGATTATGCGCTTCGCTTCGCCACCAGCTATTGGCAATGTGTAAATATCACCGAGCATATCGAAGATTATCGTTTGCCCGTCTGGCGATACATCCAGTGACATCCAGGTGCCTTCGTCGGTTGTAAACTCGACTTTGCCGTCAGGCTTAAGCGGCAGTTCTTCCGGTTTCTTCTCATCCTTCTTTTCTTCTTTCTTCTCCTCTGGTTTCTTGTCGTCTTGTGCAAAGACAGCAAAAGGCAGAGAGAGAATAAACACCATCAGCAATGCTACGAAAGCGCGTGCACGCATTAATGTGAGCATAGTGTCTCCTCCTTTTTATCCTCGGTGAAATTGTTTCGAATTTGGCTGGGCAAGAAGCAAACTATAGTACAAAACATCGAAGCGATGCCAAGTGACTTTTGAAAATTTACCAAGGATGTTTATAATCGTGTTCCGATGAACAGTTTGTTGTTTACCGTTTCCAGAAAATTCCAGATCGAAAGATGAATGCCGAAAACTTAAACAGAGGTCTACTGACCGAGGACTGCGTAATATGAAAGCCGCTATCGTTCGCGAATTCAAAGAGCCCATAACCATCGAAGAAATAGACGCGCCACAGCCTGCCTCCGATGAAGTCTTACTTAAAATCGAGGCCTGTGGTGTATGCCATTCTGATTTGCATCTGGCGGAAGGCGATTGGCCACAGATGATAAAAATAGTAAAAAAACCTTTGATTTTAGGGCACGAAGTCGTCGGTCGCATCGTTGAAAAAGGCACAGAGGTCAACAACCTCAACATAGGCGATAGAGTGGGAGTGGCTTGGATACATTATGCTTGCGGTGAGTGCGAGTTGTGTCTTGAAGGAAATGAAAATCTTTGCCCTAAGCAGCAAATCACCGGCGCAACAGTTGACGGAGGCTTTGCCGAGTTGATGAAAGCAAAAGCCAGTCATGTCGTAAACGTTCCTGACGCGCTTAGCTCTGAAGAGGCAGCGCCGCTCTTTTGCGCCGGCGTGACGGTCTATCGAGGCATCAAAAAAGCGGATATCAAACAAGGGCAACGGGTGGCAATTTTCGGCATTGGCGGGCTAGGTCACTTGGCGGTTCAAATCGCAAAATCATTCGGAGCCGAAGTCATAGCGATTGATGTGAGCGATGAAAAATTAGCCTTCGCCCGTTCGCTTGGAGCTATGCACACCATCAATGCCGCTACGGAAAAAACGGTTCAGCGAATGGCAGCTTTAGGCGGTGCGCACATTGCTTTGGTTACTTCGGCAGCAAAAGCCGCATACGACTCGGCATTTTTTTCGTTAAGGGCTGGGGGTACGATTGTCGTGATAGGGCTGCCAGCCGAGCCTTTGACTTTTTCGGCAATCGCTATGGTAGCGCGTGAAGTTCGCATCATCGCATCAGCAGTTGGCACGCGCGAAGATGTGCGAGAAGTTTTGGAGCTTGCCGCATTGGGGAAATTTCGTTGTCAGATTGAAACTCGCTCGCTTGAACAAATAAACGAAACACTGGACGAAATGAAGCAAGGGAAAATTTCGGGACGAATAGTGTTGAAGTTTTGAACAAGAAATATTCAAAGGCAATGAAAGACAAGAGAGAAACACTTGAGGTGATAATTGAATAGTAGAATCTTGAATCTCTTAGACACAGGTTTGCCAAAAGCAAATAACATTTTTTATTACTTGAGCAAATATCTTTAAATTGAAAAATCCGCTGGTTTTGAAACATCCGTTTAGAGATGTTTCAAAACCAGCGGATTGATGAATTGATAGAAGGAGGAATTACCCGCAGAGTCGCGCGCCTTCTATGAACGGTCTGAGTTTATTTGAGCGCACCGATTGCCTTAACTTATTCAAGGCTTTCGCTTCGATTTGTCGAACGCGCTCGCGTGTCACGTCGAAGTAATGTCCCACTTCTTCGAGCGTGTGTTCGTTGCCGCTGGAGCAAAGTCCGAAACGCATTTTCAAAACCTTTTCTTCGCGTGGGGTAAGAGATTTTAATACTTCGCTGGTCATCTCTTTCAAACTGTCATTTATTAAAGCGTCGGCCGGGTGAACGGTGGTCTTGTCTTGAATGAAATCGCCCAGATGTGAACCTTCATCTTCATCAACTGGTGTTTCAAGCGAAATGGGTTGTTGCGAAACTTTCAACGCCTGCCGGACTTTCGCCACAGGCATATCCATCCTCAAAGCCAATTCTTCTGAGCTTGGCTCTCGTCCCAACTCTTGCGTCATTTCGCGATTAGCGCGCATCAGACGGCTGATGGTATCAAACATGTGAACAGGTATGCGAATGGTACGCGCTTGATCTGCAATGGCGCGGGTGATGGCTTGGCGAATCCACCACGTTGCATAAGTAGAAAATTTAAATCCTTGTCGCCACTCAAATTTATCTACCGCTTTAATCAAACCGATGTTGCCTTCCTGGATGAGGTCTAAGAGTTGCAACCCACGATTGACATATTTTTTGGCTATCGAAACAACCAGTCGGAGATTGGCTTCAATCATCTCTTTCTTTGCAAAACTGGCTTCGGCTTCACCTCTTACGATTGCGCGGGTCATTCTTTCGAGTTCAGCAGCGTCAATCTTCCAATCCTTTTGCATCTGGGTGAATTTCAATTTCGCTTCGCGGAGGTTGCTCTTCAATTTGCGTTCATCGCTGTTCCATTTCTTTCTTTCAATGGCGCGCTGCGCTTTTTCAATTTCGATTTTCGCTTCACGGGATTGACTGGCGGCTTCGCGCATCATCGCAAATAAAGCTTCGCGGCGTTTGACATTCAAATCAACCGAGCGCATCAGCCAGCTTAACTCAACTCGGGCGCGGCTCAGCTTGCGAACGGTTCGCGCATACTTCGGAGCTTTTTTTGTAAGCTCAGTGAGGCTCTTAAAAATCTTGAGCGTCTTTGCATAGCTCTTTTTAATTTCGGTAATCTTTTCGATTGCGGTAGTAAGGTGTTGTTGAAAATCTTCTTCGGTCAATCCTTCATGCTCGTTGAGGGTGACTACTTCACGTATGTTCATCTCTTCTTTGCGAAGTTGTTCGCCAAGTTGAATCACCGCTTCTATGCAAATCGGCGAGCGCGACACGGCTTTGATAACCCGTAACTGCCCGCGTTCAATTCGACGCGCAACAGCGACTTCTGCTTCGCGCGAAAGCAATGGTACCACTGCCATTTCGCATAAGTAGACGCGCACAGGATCATCTGATTTCTCTTTTTCTTCAGCCAGTATTTCGAGATCGAGGTCGCTATCTGCAGGCTCTTCGACGCTGCTCCCATCAACATCTACTAACGACTCATCGGTAGATAGTGCGATTCCGTCTATGTCGCTAACTGCAACATCAATAAAAGGCAATGCAAATTCGTCTGCGATTGGCAATCTGTTATTTTCCGTCGCGAGAAAATGATCCGATTCATTTTGATAATGTTTGCCCATATTTGTCATTTTGATGCTCCTGTTCAATTCCTTATTCTTGGCTTGTTAAGCGCGTCGGTCATTCTTTTCCAGTTATTTTCCCTGGATTTTTTTTCGGCGCGCTATTCGTGAGGCAAGTAAGGATTTTCAATGGCTGGTGCGGCGTTTCCCTTTGGTGCCCCAGACTGATTCTTTTCGTTTATCTAAAGCACTCATCAGATTGCTCAAGCCACGAGCTTGTCGCAATTCGCAGAGCGCTTCTTCCATCTCTTTTACCAACTCATTCTCCGATGAGCTTTGGGTATTGCGCTGCTTCTCTTCAACGATAACGATTGATAATTCGCTGATCAGTTTGTCCAACGATTTGGCTTCTTTTTGTAGATCCCACTTATTTAGCATATCTCCCTCACTTGGTTCATTAAATTCGATTGCTATTGGGGAGGTAAAAAATTCTAAGCGTGTAAGTTGCGAAAGTTTGTAACGGCTACTTCCGCATCTTCAAAGATTGAGCTTCATTTCAACGGCATATGACGTTGCCCCCGTAACCTCGTATGCTTTTTCTATATTGAAGCTTCGCTATTGCCTTGAGCAACATTCGTGCCAACGCACACAGTTATTTTGGGGAGTATAAAATCATTAAAAAGTAATGCGAATTCAGTAGCTTACCTGTGCGGGTAACAGTTCACGTGACAGAAGGGATTACAATTAACGTCACTTTGACAGAACCTGAGATCAAAAAATTGGCAGTAGAAGCAGTGAGGTAAAAGTAAAATGGCAAATGGCAAGCCAGTCGAAGCTTCAAGATTTACTTGATTGATCTACTCAAAATTATTTTGCCAATGTGCTTATTTTCTGAGCTTTCAATAGAAAGGTTTTTAAGTGATGCGCACGACAACGACGGATGTGTTGTCATCGCCACCGGCAGCGTTTGCGGCTACGACTAACTCTTTTGCGGCTTCGTTGGGAT
Source organism: Acidobacteriota bacterium (assembly GCA_031389065.1). Classification (GTDB taxonomy): domain Bacteria; phylum Acidobacteriota; class Blastocatellia; order UBA7656; family UBA7656; genus JACQDB01. The sequence continues at coordinate 5,674 of JANMSG010000563.1, forward strand.
CTAAATTGACCATTAAGATGTCGCGTATCTGGTCGTCGCCCAACATTCCATTCAAGCCATCGCTGCATAACATGATGACATCGCCGCTTGACAGTGTGCGACGAATAATATCAACTTCCAGTTGTTCATCTGCGCCTATAGAGCGATAGATCACATTGCGGTAAGGATGTACGCGAGCTTGTGTGCGCGAGAGATTTCCCGTGTTAATCATCTTCTGCACGACGGAGTGGTCTTCGGTTAATTGCTCAAGTTTTTCGCCCGAAAGTAAATAACAACGGCTGTCGCCTACATGTGCAATGGTCAAGACTTCGCCAACCATCATTGCTACGGTGCAAGTCGCGCCCAAGCCGCTCTCATCCGGATTCTTACGCGCATAACTTAAGACTTCTTGATTGGCTTTTAACACAGCCTTTTTCAACATCTCGGTCGTAGCCATTTCGTGGCCATCAACGATAGATAAGCGCAACCCCCCGGTTTGCGTGGGAGCAGCGATTCTTTCTTTCTGCGTTGATTTAAGAGAAGCCGATATTAATTTATCCGTCACCCACTCGGCGACGGCGCGAACGGTCACACGAGAAGCGACTTCGCCGGCGGCTTCTCCGCCCATTCCGTCAGAGACAATATAAAGCCCGATTTGAGTTTGCACCGATTCGTAATATTGCGTCAGGTTAAAAGCCAGCACGCTGTCTTCGTTCAACTCGCGAACCAGACCTACGTCTGTGAAATGACCCGCCTGTAAAACCACTGGGAGGTTCAAAGCCTGTAAGGCTTCTCGCAATTCATCAATTGACTTGCATCTTTCCTCAGGATTTTCGGCGAGCGCGCGGGCGACCACTCTTTCAAAATTCGGAAAGACGGTAGCGACAGGATAAACCCATACCCCATCACCGAGACTTTCGCCTGTCAAAAGAAATTGCAATAGCGCGCCGATGGCATAAACATCCGATCGAACATTATGCACCGCCTCGGTGTTAAATAACTCTGGCGCAGTGTAGCCGCGACTCGAATAGATGGGCGCATCTTCTAGAGTTGCACCTTCCTGTCTCACTCTGTCAAAACCTAATAAATGGACTCGACCCTCTGTGTCTAAAATCACACTGTAGGGCTCAAAACCATTGTAAATCCAGCCGTCTTTGTGAAACGCATCGGCAAGGTCGCAAAGGTGCAAACCAATGGCTCGCACCTCCTTTTCTTCCATTTGATCGAAGTGCGCAATTGCTTGACCACGAATCTGATTGAAGATGGTGAAGACTCTGCCATCTTCGAAAATTTGTTCAATAGGTTTTGACAACCCGAGCTTTTCAAAAATCGGCGCGGCGCTTTCAAGACTTTCTGAGACCAGGCGCTTAGCAGGTTTTTTCATCGCTGCATCCTGACCAGAATCCATCTCGCTTCCCTGCTCTATGATGGTAAATTGAGAGTTATGATCAACAGCAGAAAATGCCGAATACGCGTTATAAGTTGGCGCTGTCCAAAGCAATGCATCAATTATAAATTTATGGTCTATCTTGGTGCCCACATCGCAAGGCAAAGGCGGCACAGGCGAACCAATTAGTTTAGAGCTTAATTTCATTCCGCAAGTTTGGCAGAACCGCGCATCCACTTCGTTATCATCAGCGGCACAGTTCAAGCATATATTCGAACTCATAGCATTATTCATAAAAATGGAAAACTAGAATACCACAAGCCCCCTTGAGTTTGAATCTCTTTCGCACAATCGCGCTAGGTCTGACGATTTGTAGGGGATTCCAATTTTGGGTAATGACCGATTCGCAAATTTCAATTATTAAAATTCCCCAAACCCCTCTTACCCGTTTCATCTTGTGCGACAAACAACAAAAAGTTTTCATTCACAAAGACAGCAAATAATTTAGCAAGTCCTGTGCCCAAAGCCTGAGAAGATTTTCCAGGCATAAATAGTAGGTCATTGGCGAAGGATCTTTCATTGCAGAGATTTTTCGTAATCGGCGGGTTAACAGATACGTCAAGTTTTCAATCCATATTTTTTGTCTTCGATTTTGCTCCGTTGCTCATTTCGCGCCCACCTTCTTTTCCGCACAGTTGGACAAGCACACTTCCTTTTGAGATAATCTGCAATTTCGATAACCCGATTTATTCTTATCTATGGAGACGCGACAAAGTGAAAGAAGCTGTGCAAACTGATAAGGCGCCGAAAGCCATAGGGCCTTACTCGCAAGCCATTAAAGCCAACGGGATGTTGTTTGCCTCCGGGCAAGTGCCGATTGACCCCGCAACGGGCGAAATCATTCAAGGCAGCATAGCCGAACAGACCGAGCGGGTTTTTCAAAACCTCAAAGCTGTTCTTGAGGCAGCAGGTACTTCGTTAGACAATGTTGTAAAGACGACGGTTTTTCTTGTGGATTTGAGCGATTTCATAGAGATGAATGAAAGCTATGCGAGTTTTTTTGGAGATACGCCTCCAGCGCGTTCAACCGTTGAGGTGTCGCGTTTGCCAAAAGATGCGCGTGTCGAAATTGATTTGATCGCGTTATTATAAAAACGAACCAGGGATACACGGGATGAACAAGATTTAAGAAATCATCTTGAACATCCTGCATACCCCTGGCAGGTGAACCATTGAAAAGTAATTATTTAAGCAGCTTTGACAATCTTGCCCGCTTTCAAGCATCGAGTGCAAACCCGCATTCGCTGCACGCGACCACTAACGGATGCGCGTACAGCCTGAAGGTTTGGCTCGAAGCGGCGGCGAGTGCGATTGTTAGCGTGGCTTACGCGATTACCAAATTGCGGACCTTTGTCGCAGACATCACAGCGTTTAGACATCTTTCGTACTCCTCTTGTATAGAAATATTGCGTGAAAGCAAAGACGAAACTTTAGCACGGACGGCATAGTTGCCGTCAAACCCATTTTGCGAAGGAGCAGATTCGTGTTCAATTCTATTAAAAAAATTCTTCCGATAGTCCTGGTTTTCTCTTGCCTGTTTGCCATAGCATGTGGTGACAACACACCATCCGGAAAGGATGGTGAAGTGGTCGCCAAAGTCGGCACCAAAGAGATCACCCTTAAACAAGTAGATACGGTTATTAAACAACAACTCGAGCAAAGTCCCGGCACGACATTTTCACCCGCTGAACTTGCGGCTGCCCGCTTAACGGTTCTTGATAAATTAATTCGAGATGAAGCTCTATTTCAAAAAGCTCAAAAAGAAAATGTTGTTCCCGACGACGGGAAAGTCACACAGGAATTTCAAAAACGAAAGCAAACTTTAGGACTGACAGAAGAAAAGTATCAAGAGCAGCTAAAGTTATCAGGCAAAACAGAGGATGAACTCAAAGATGATGTGAGACATGAGCTTGCCATCACTGCGTTGACTGAAAAACAAAATACTCGCGTCAATCCACCGAGCGAAGATGAAGTGAAAAAGTATTACGAAGACCACCGGGCAGAATTCAAAGCCGTGCGCGGCGCTGATCTTTCCATCATCTCCGTAAGCCCCGCAAACAACGGCGGTGAGGTTGGCGCAGAGACCAAAATCAAAGCCATCTATGCGCAACTCAAAAGCGGCTCGGATTTCGCAACCATTGCCGCACAACGTTCAGAAGACCCTTCAAATGTTCGTGGCGGCAACTATGGATTTCTCTCTGAAGATCAACTCAAGCAGGGCTTTCCGACAAGACCTGAGATTGTACAGAGATTGATGACCGTTATGACGGCGGGCGAATATACAGAGCCTTTGAAAGATAATCTTTCGGGAAGCTGGTCTATCTTCAAACTCAACCAGCGGCGCGAGAAAGAAGAGAATCTGGCGTTCGAAAATCCAGAAGTCCGCAAGAGCATCGTTGACGCCATCACCCAACAACGTCAGCAAGTTTTGATGAACGCATTGCTGTTGATATCCATTTCAGAGAGCAGTCCGAAGAACTACCTGGCAGAACGCATCGTCGAAGACCCCAAGCGAATTGTTGAAATGAAACCCTCAGCTTTATTAACACAAGCTGCACAACCGCAGCCACAGCCACGAGTTGAAAATCAGAATCAAGCAACACCGGCGGCGATGAATGCTAACAAACCTGCGACAGCAAACGCGAATGCCAACACCGCGAAACCTGCAGCGGCAAACAGCAACAAATAACAGGTCACAGGGAACAGGAGACAGGTTACAGGGAATCTGAAAAGAATTTCTGCCCCTGTAACCTGTCCCCTATAACCTATAACCTAGTCTTATGCTTTTCCGTTTAGACGATGTTCACAAATCATATGGCGCGCACGATATCTTGCGCGGCATGACTTTTCAAGTAAACCCTTCCGAGCGCGTCGGTCTAGTCGGGCGCAATGGTGTCGGCAAAACCACAATCTTTCGTCTAGTCACCAAAACCGAAGAACCCGATACAGGCGAAGTCTCTCTGCTCAGAGGCCTGCGCGTAGGAATGCTCGATCAACGCCCGGTCTTTGAAGGCAACAAAAACGTACTCGATGAAGCGCTATCGGTCTTTGAAGAGCTTCATTCGATAGAAGCAGAGATGTCCAGGCTTGAGCACTTGATGGCGGAAGTGCAAGGCGAAGCGCTCGATGAGGTGATGCATGCCTATAGTGACCTGCATCATCGTTACGAACTGGAAGGCGGTTTTTCATACGCTTCGCGAACTGAAACGGTGTTGGTTGGGCTTGGTTTTCAAACCAAAGATTTCGCGCAAATCGCTGAGCGCTTGAGCGGCGGACAAAAAGCGCGACTTGCACTCGCCAAACTTCTGCTTTCAGCGCCAGATGTGTTGTTGCTCGACGAGCCTACGAATCACCTGGATGTGACGGCGGTTGAATGGCTCGAAGATTTTTTCAGCGACTATAAGAACGCTTTCGTCATTATCTCGCACGACAGATTTTTACTCGACAGACTGGCAACCAAGGTTGTTGAGGTAGATGCTGGACGCGCCAATGTTTATCCAGGCAATTATACCGCCTATGTTCGACAACGCGAAGAACGCCGAATGGTGCAAATGCGCGAATACGATAAACAACAAGAGATGATTGCACGAACCGAAGACTTCATCCGTCGTAACCTGGCGGGACAAAAAACCAAGCAAGCGAAATCGCGGCGCACGATGCTGGGGAAAATTGAACGGATTGAATCGGTGCGCGAAGACCACACAGGAAATTTCAAATTGCATAGCGTCGTGCGTACAGGCGACAACGTGCTAGCGGTTTCTGATTTAGCCGTCGGGTATGGCGAAAAAAAATTGGCTTCGGATATCAGCTTTTTGCTCACACGCGGCGAGCGCCTGGGAGTCATAGGGCCGAATGGTTCCGGCAAGACCACATTTTTGAAAACCATCACGGGCGAAATTGAACAGCTTACTGGCGGTTTCACCTGGGGAGCAAACGTCAACCTTGATTACTTCGACCAGGAGTTATCAAGACTTAAGGACAGCGCGATTGTCATTGATGAGATGGCTGACGCTGCGCCACGCGCCACAGATGGCGAACTGCGCGGTTATCTTGCGAGATTCCTTTTTACCGGCGATGAAATCAACAAATCCGTCTCTACTTTATCTGGAGGCGAACGCGCGCGTTTAGCGCTGGCGAAATTGATTTACAGCAAGGCAAATGTTCTGGTACTTGACGAACCGACGAACCATCTGGACATTCCTTCGCGGGAAGCCTTAGAGAGGGCGCTCGCGGAATATCAAGGCACGATTATCACCGTCTCGCACGACAGATATTTTCTCGACCGCATTGCGACAGAGATTCTGCATTTTGAAAACGGTGAGGCGATTTATCATATGGGCAGCTATTCCGAATTTTACGCCTTGCGTCATCACAGCAAAGCCGTAGAAGCCGTAGAGCAGCGTGAAAAACAGCGGGCTACCAACAAAAAACAGAAACAATCGTCCAAAAACAAAAGCAAACCAAGCAGTCGTTCGCTTGAGCAGATTGAAAAAGAGATTAGCGGGTGTGAAGCCGCGCTTGCAGAGTTGGCACCGTGTGCCACCAACGCCGTCGAGATCGCGAGGGCGAGAGCCCACACGCTGCGCGTACTGCGAGTTCCTGGTCGCAAGAAGCACTCCCCCTGTCAGGTCGGTCAAGGTCGTCGAGAAGACTCGACGATAGGCGACTGCCCCGACGGAGGGCAAGCCGTGCCGGCTCGGATCAACCGGCCAGATCAGCTCAGGGATGCCTGGACGTCGCCCTAGTGCACA
>JANMSG010000593.1:0-10933 GCA_031389065.1 Acidobacteriota bacterium
GTGCTCACAGATCCACCCATCGCTCAAGTATTGATTAAATCGGGCAACTCTACCGTCAGGCAAGGGCGCAGTAAAGATGGCGAATTTCGCACCGAACTCCCTCCGGGGCTATACGATGTTGAAGTCACCTCACAGCTATACAAACCATTTGTCACGAAAGCCTCGGTGCAGCAGATTGGCACCAAGCCTGTGCAAGCTGACTTAGTGCCAACGACTGGTTCCATTCTCATCGGCTTCAGTTCCCTCGACACAGAGGTGAGTCTGCTCGTTGATGGGCGAAAGCCCACCACGGTTGAGAAGCGGGGTGAAAATCAGATCGAAATCGAAAATCTTTCCGTCGGAATTCATACCCTGAGCATTACGCACCCAACCATCGTAGCCTGGGAGCGCAAAGTCGAAGTCGGGGGCGGGGCGACGACAACCGTCACACCAAAATTTTCGCTTGCTATCGTCAATTTGATCATTAAGAGTGAACCCGGTGCCGACGTCTTTGTTGATGATACCTATTATAGCCGTATAGCCGAAAACGGCGAATTGCGAATCCTTAACAAGCTGGGTCCGGGGGAGCACGCTATCCGTGTCGTTAAGGATAAATTCGAAACCGCCCAGCTGACACGGCGTTTTGCTGTGGGTACTGACACGGTAGAGGTGAAGCTGAAGCGCAAGGTCTTCTCTGAGGCGTTCTCTGACTCGTTTCTGGGGGGAGCTTCGGAGTGGGATTTACCCAAGACCTGGAAGGTGACGAAGGGGAATATGCGTGTCGCTGGCGCTGTCGTTGGCTTATTACGCGATCAAGAATACGCCGACTTCAAAGCGAGTTTCGATGTCATCTTCGCCAACGGCAAAGGCGCCGCCTGGATCATACGGGCTCGCGACAAACAGAACTATTATCTTTTCCAACTTGTGGGACCGAAGGGCGCAGCACCCAATATGTTTTACAGCTACATTGTTCAGGACGGTCAGACAAAGCAACTCAAGCCTCCTGAATTCCTCGCCTTTGATTTGAAAGCGCCCAATGCCTCGTTCCATATTTCAGTGGAGGCAAGCGGCGCAACGATTAAACACTTTATAGAAATTTCAACTGCGCCTCAGGCCTCGCCGCGACCCCTTAGCGTGCTCAAAGATAGCACCTTTTCGTCCGGCACCATGGGATTTACCAGCAAGGATGGCGAAGAGTATATCATCCAATTCATTGGCATTGAGCCGACGAAATAAATTGCTGTCAATCGTTTACTACCTCTGCCAATCAGCAGGGTTCGCGAAAGTCAAAAAGAGTTCAAGCAGATGAATTGAAAAATAAAACTTCTCTGATGCCGGAAGCAGAAAAAAATCTTAAGATTCTCGTTACTTTTATCGAGAAGCTTGAGCTCGCGGGAACGAAGCAGAGTACAGGCTAAGAAACTGGCTGAGTTTTTCACTAGGTCTATTGAATTAATGATTGGCCCCAACAGACTGAAACGTCATATTGAAAAAAAACCAAAGAGCGATGCGGCAATCAGCCGCAATTTCTCGCATGAGATAAAGGAAAACAAAAATCGAACAGGCAACACTCGGATTATTCTCACAACCGAGAGTTCAAAAGCGTCCGGTGTAGGGATCACCTGACAACTCGTTCATACACACATCAGTTTATCAGCATAAGGAGAAGGCATGAGCAAGAAACACCAGGTAAAAATAGCATCCATATCGTTAGCACTTTATTTTCTAATTGCCCCTATCGCACAGGTGTTGGCACAGACAACGAACACAGGGGCCATTGAGGGGCAGGTTTTTGAAGAGAACACGACGACCGGAGTAGTCGGGGCGACCGTAACGGTTGTCAACGAAGAGACCGGGTTGACTCGTACGCGGCTCACAGATGGTACGGGGAATTACATATTCCAAAATCTGCCATCAGGATTCTATCGAATCAGCGCCACCGCGCCGAATTTTGAGGCCGCCGCCAACTCCATAGTCTCTAACTTCCCGGTTGCCATAACCAGAATCGAAAGGGTCAAGCCCCCGCCAATCAACCTGCGCAGGGTCGTTGGGACTCAACCGACGCCGACACAGCCAAGACCTACACAACCGACGCCGACACAGCCAAGACCGACTCAACCGACGCCAACACAGCCGCCATCAACGACGACTACGCCACAGACTCCCGCTAGCACTGCTGGCGGAGAGAGCGAGGCCTCGCAACTGGTGACTCTCGCCAACGCTTCGAGGAGCGGCAATGTGGACAAGCGTGGTGTAATGATTTTGCCGCTTCCCGGAGTGCGCACCTTCGACGATCTGGCTTTTCTTTTTCCAGGCGTTTTTCCATCGCCGCAGGCCATTGGCACAAACGTCGGCCCAGGCATAGGGCCGGGCGTCGGTACGTCAGGGCAATTTTCCGTCAACGGACTGCGCAGCCGTTCAAACAATTTCACCATTGACGGTTCTGATAACAACGACGAGGAAGTTGGCGTCCGTAGGCAAGGCTTCACCTCGCTCGTACCTCAGTCAATTGAGAGCGTACAGGAGTTCCAGATCACCACCTTGCTGCCTGAGTCGCAGTTCGGGCGCAGCATGGGCGCGCAGGTCAACGTGGTATCGCGCTCCGGCGGCATCAATGTGCATGGAACGCTTTACGGTTTTGTCACGGATAAGCGGCTCAAGGCGAAAGACCCCTTTGACCTGACACACGGTCCGGCGGACTTTACCATAACGGCGAATAACCAGCCGGTGTTTTTCAATGGCGCGCCGCTTACGCGGCCCAATCCCTCGGGGGACAAGAATCCCTTTACCCGTGCCCAATACGGTTTCGTCATCGGTGGCCCCATCGTCCAACAAAAGACCCACTTCTTTGCCTCGTTCGAACACCAGGATGTCAACGCCAGCAAAGAGTCACATTTTGCGGTGCCGACAATCCAGGAGCGTGGGCTGTTTCAGCAGGGAGCATCATTTTTCGTTACCGGGGATAATCTGTCCGTGTTCCCAACCTCTTTGAGAGGCAACTCTTTCTTTAGCCTCTTCCCATTCCCCAACAACCCGCGCGGTCCCTATCGCAACAATACCTTTACGGAAGTGCTGCCAGCCAATGCCGACGGTACCATCTTTTCCGGCAAGCTTGACCATTTCTTTAACGCCTTTGGAAGCGAACACACCTTCAGTGGCAGGTATAACTTTACCGATGACGATACCATCCTGCCGGTAACCGGCGAAGCCCTGTTTTCATCGCTGCGAGCCTTGGTGCGAACGCAGAACCTTTCTCTGATTGTAAACAGTTCGGGCGCCGGCAACCTCTCTAACCAACTGAGAGCCTCTTATGGGAGAACAAGTTTAAATTTTGAAGAAGTGCGCAACTCATATTTATTGCCAAGCACTCAGTTTCCGAATGTACCGTTCCTGCTGAATGCGCCGCTTATTGTGAACCTGACGAGCGGTCGGATTCCTTTCCCTGTATTTGCCACCATTCAAGGCTTCGACACCGAAACGGCGGGCGACTTTCTATCTGGCGGCTCTCAGATCTTTGACGTCAATAATGGGAGCACCGGCACAGGTCCTCTAGGACAGGTGAGGATTTCGGGGTTCAGCCCGGTTGGTGTGGATGTTTTCTCTTTTCCTCAGGGCAGAGCAAACAATACCTATCAATTGGCGGATACGCTCTTTTACAGCCGCGGCAGCCACCGGCTATCGGTGGGAGCCGACATTCGTTGGAGTCACCTCAACAGTTTTCAGGATAGAAATTTCCGCCCGCTTGCGGCCTTCAGCGGCGCGGCGAACCTCAACACTGCACCGCTCGCCGGATTCCAACCGGGGGTTCTCTTCGGCAGCGACTTTGCGGCTGCCGGTGCGGCCACAGGCTTCTTCCAGAGCCAGGCCCTGTTCCCCGATTCGACCATTGGACTGCGCTACTTCCAGAATAACTTTTTCCTCGCCGATCAAATTCGCGTGCGCCCCAACTTCACCTTGACGCTGGGACTTCGATACGAATTGAACACGGTGCCAAAGGAGCGCCGCCAACGCATTGAATCCACGTTTACGTCGCCTGATGTGGCAGAATTCATTGCCTTCGAACAAAATGTGTCCGAGTTTTTGGGACAGGGGCGCGTATCAGGACTGGAAGGGTTCCTCGGCGGTAGGACGGAAATCTTCGAGAGGGACAATAATAACCTCGCACCGCACATCGCCTTTGCCTGGGATCCCTTCAAAGACGGCAGAACTTCCATACGAGGCGGCTTTGGCATCTATTACGATCAGATACCCGGCGCGGTGATCAGCCAATCACGCAACGTCTTCCCGAGTTTTTTAACCACCAACCTGGCAGGCTTCTTCTTCGATGATAATATTCCAAACACAACTCCATTTCTGCAGGCTTTCAACCCCAGCTTTATCGCGACTCCCGGCACCTTGAATACCTTCGACCGCAATCGCTCTCGATCGCCCGCGGAATTTGCTGCCCAACTCGCCGCTCTCTCAAACGGCGTAGCGGGACCGGGATTTGTTTTGCCAGCCGCCGACCTCGTGACCCCTTATTCCCAACACTGGGGGCTTACGATCGAGCGCCAGCTTTCCAGAGATTTCGTGGCTTCCGCCGCTTATGTTGGAACCCGTGGCGTTCATCTGCTCAGGCAAGCAACACCGAACCTGGGACCGAATGCGATTCCGGTTGTCATCAATGTTCTGGCTTCCCGGCCTTTTAGAACCAGTCCGGATTTAATTTTCCCCAACTTCACTGGCTTCGTGTGCTCTCCCAGCCGCGACGCTCCATGCGGGGATTCGTATAGACCGTTCCCCGCGCTCGGCTCTATCACCACGATTGAGTCGGACGCCGACTCCTTCTTCCACAGTCTTCAACTGCAGTTGAACAAGCGATTTGCGAAAGGCGTGCAGTTGACTACGGCTTATACCTGGTCGCATGCGATTGACGAGGTCTCGGATATCTTCGATCTCAACGGCGCGACCGCCTTGCCGCAGAACAGCTTTGACCGCAGGGCGGAGCGCGGCAGCGCAAACTTTGATGCGCGCCACCGCTTCAGTTACAGCGCGGTCTGGGAGTTACCGTTTATGAGGGACAACCGGATATTGGGTGGCTGGCAGCTTTCCAGTATCGGTCAGTTCCAAACCGGCCAGCCCTACTCGGTACTCTTCTGCTGTGATGTGAATCTTGACGGCAACCTGACCGATCGGGTATCTGACACTTCAGGATTCGATGCGGCGGGCAATCCCTTGCGTCTGCCTAACGATATTGGCACCTCAGGGCGGAATAATTTCCGCGCCCCAGGCATTGCCACCGTGGACGCCGCGCTCATCAAGACGTTTCGCTTCACCGAGAGCCGGAACCTCGAATTCCGAACCGAGTTCTTTAACCTTTTCAACCGGACTCATTTTGGCATTCCCGTGCACCAGCTCTTTTTCGGTGGTGTTGCCTTCGAGCCCCTGACGAAAAGAAATAACTACATTGATACGCGCGTGCCGAAACGCACGATTCAGTTAGCGCTCAAGTACAACTTCTGATCTTGGTTTCCACTCCATGCCGCCCGTATCACGCAACAGGTAGTTACTTGCTCCGTGATACGGGCGACTTGGTTGGGACTGACATTTTTGAAAAGAGTATGGCGAAACATACCTGGCACGGCGATTAGTAGTGGGAGAATCTATGTGGCTGGAAAAACAGCAACTGGAAAGTATGGGCAAGTCCAAAGCTCGAATTTTGCAGAGCAAAATGAATCATCATCAGCGGTCACCGATTCGGGCAGGCGCGCGTGCGACCCCTACTTTATAACAACACAACTTTTCACCACTAGCCGGCGATTTCGAGTTTTCATCAAATCCTGCTTTCCGTATAATGATACGTGCTGATAGGAATCCTCGGAGTCTTTACCTATGATGAATTGTCCAAAGTGCGGTGCCGGGAATAAGCCCGGAGCGGAAACCTGTCGTATGTGTGCAGAGCCTCTCTATCCGTCAGGTTCTGCCGATAGCGTGGCTACAGAGATATACTTGCTCCCTTCTACAAACGTCTTCCCTGATCTGAAAACCCAAGTGGGCACAATGATTATCCGCGAAAAGTTGCTATGCCCGTCCTGCTCTGCCGAAAATGAAGAGGAATGGTCTTTCTGCCAACAGTGTGGCAAAAAACTCGATAAGCTTTCTTCACAACCTGCTGGCGACGCAGACGTCACGCAAGACCCGCAACCGATTCTTTCCGAGAATTCAGCAGGCGGATCGCAAATAGAAAAACAAAGTAGCGGGGGGGGATCTTTTTCGCAACCAGAGCAGCCTGCTTCAAACTCTGATTCAGCCAGCGCTGCACAGCCAAGGACTGTGGTGATGCCTTTGTTGCCGGAGCCGTTGAATGGTCCGGTTCAGCAGCAGGAACTTGCCACCCATAAAGAGCCTGTCAAGGCGTCTGTGATGAGGGACGCACAAGGGTTGATTTGCCAGTGCGGCCACGCCAGTGCCAATGAGAGCGCCTATTGTTCAGTCTGTGGCGCGGCGCGACCTGTCGCTGAGACTGTGGTGATGCAGTCACTGCCTAAGCCTTTGACAGGTCGCCTGCAACTGATTTTGGATCGTGGTGATAGCGATGTTTTTTACGACCTCAAGGACGAGACCCTTATCGGTCGGCGACATGGTGACATTACCTTCGCGCACGACGGATTTATGTCTGACACGCATGCGCGGATCGTGCGGCGGGGCGATGACTACATTCTTATTGATGAAGCAAGTCGCAACGGGATTTACATCAGAATTAAAGAGCAATGGAAGCTTGACCAAGAGGATTACATTTTAATCGGCAGACAGGTGTTTCAATTCAAAGTATAGATTCACTGGTAACGAACCGATTGCTAAACTATCTTTCGCCAATGGAACTAAAGACCAACAATGTGTCAGTTTCAGTTTTTGCCTACACCGATATCGGCAGGCAACGCAGCGAAAATGAAGATGCTTTCTTGATCGCTGATCTGACAACCGGTAAGGTGGGATTGCGTCCAGACATGATCACCCATCCGATTGGCGAACGTGGCAGCCTCTTGATCGTCTCAGACGGAATGGGCGGAGCCGCGGCTGGCGAAGTAGCCAGTGAACTGGCAGTGAGAATCATCCGCCAATCTCTACTGGAAATGCACCCTGATATAGATGTCTACCAGCGGCTGAAGATCGCGACGGAAGTTGCGAACGAAAGCATCTGGAACGAAGCAAAGGGGAATGCGTCACTCCAAGGTATGGGCGCGACTGTGACTGCCGCACTGGTACAGGGAACTCACGCATACCTGACGCAGGTGGGCGATTCGCGCGCTTACCTGATTCGCGGTGAGCAGATCAAGCAGATTACCAAAGACCAGTCGTATGCCCAGATGCTGGTTGACTCTGGGGCGATCAAACCAGAACAAATGGATTCTGTGCCGCAGAACATAATCTCGCAGGCCCTTGGCACACAGCCTGGGGTTCAGGTGGCGCTGACCTCCGTGCAAATCTGCCGCAATGATTATTTAATTCTTTGCAGTGACGGCTTATCGGGAAAGATTCAACCCGACGAGATGAGAAAAGTCATGATGGAATCGTCCGACCTTTCTTTGGCTTGTCGCCGACTGATCGCTATGGCCAACGAACGCGGTGGAGAGGACAATATCACCGTCGTCGCGGCTCGCTTTGATGGTTTTGGGCTGGAGGTTGCCAACGAGAAGGAGACCATATCAGGAACTTTCAAAGCGCTAGACCAGGGACGAGCGAGTGAGAAATCTCATTCTGTGACCATGCCGCTTTCTTCGCTCGGCTCTCAAACGGGGCAGGAGTTGCCTGGAGCGGCGTCTGCCACGCCAGACAATTTCGCTCACGTGGAAGATTTGCAGTCGAGCCCGACGCATACGGCTCCTTTACGCCATCCCACGCAGCCGATCATCCCTCTGATGCCAGAGGGGAATCCGTTCCTTCCTGGTCAGGAGCCTGTTCATCCCAACATCACAAATTCATCCAAAGTGCATAACAAAATTGCTATCTTGATCATCTGCCTGATTTTTCTCCTGTTGATTTTTGGGGCAGCGGCTTTCCTGATTTACAGGTTCTGGTTTATGACAACCGAATAATTCAACATTTCATTATCCGGTCTTTTGCTCAACCTATACGCTGAATTTCTCTTCTCGAAGTTGTGAGGCTAGCAGTCTGTTTAGAGTTTGTATTTGCGAGAAAGAAATAAAACATAAATTTCGGCAATTACGGCAAGAAATCCTCGAATAATCATCAAGACCCCAAGCGAGTAATACTGGAGCAGTAATCCGGCGAGTACAGGAAAAGCTAAATCGGAAGCGTCTACGCCGCCCTCCATAATGCCCATTGTCCGGCTACGGTTCGCCAGGTTATAACTGGAGACCTTCGCAGCCATAGCGCCCCAGGTTGGCTTAAACGCAGCTTTGCCGATTTCGTCAATGCCGCGCGCAAGTCCTATCATGATGCCGAGAAAAATGGTTCCGACAAACCAAGGGGTTATCCAAAAGAGCACGGATGTGACGAGGTTTGAAATCGAACGTAAAGCGATAACCTTTCCAGGCCCTATGCGGTCTGCAAGCCAACCGAAGAAGGGCCCAAATACCAGTGGCACCATGGTTTCAGCGACCAGCTTGATCCAACCGAGTGCGCTCGGTGTCACCTCCAGTTTGACGGCAAGGATGGTAAAAAATTCCCCCGTCACCATGTAAGCAGGTGCCGTCAACAAGGTTCCCATTAGCGCAAAAGCCCATACATTGGGCTGCTGACGTTGCTCTTTGAGGGTCTGCCCAACCTTGTGTTGCTCGAATGCCTCTTTCCCCTTTTCCTTTCCCTTGCTCTTCTTCTCTTTTTTTTCTCTCTTTTCGTGGACGTAGAACTGTACGAGGAGGAGGGATAGGGCGGAAAGCAACGCAGCGGCGATGAAAATAATGACGATTGTCCTGCGCAGGACTTCATTGTCATAAACCTTCGGAAGGTCTTCGATAGAGATCTTACGGGCATTGAGTTCGCGCTGCTCTACGCGCAAGATTTTGCGCGGCTCAGGATTCACTTCCGTCCCCGGCAACGTATTATCTGCGCCGACTTCATCAGCGTTTCTCAGTATCTCTTCTTTTTGTTGTCCGTCGCTGGCAGTCTCTTCAAGCACCGCGACATTGGCGGTCACGGTTTGCCCACCTACCAGGAATACCAGGATAGTCACGAGTAAAAATGCCGCTACCGCCTCACCGATTCCGCCGGATGTAGATTTGACTGTGGTGTACCAGGAGTAGGCTTTGGCGATGTGTTTTTCATCCGTGTGATCGGCAATCATTGCCGATGCCGAAGGGCCTTTCGCCGAATCCGCGATCCCGCGTATAAGACTGATAAGGAAAAGCATCGGTAAGGTGGCGACTACGTAAAGCACGCTCACAGCCGTACGGATGGTCAAAGAGATCATGAAAACTTTCTTCTTCCCATACTTATCAGCGAGACCTCCGAAGTAGGACCGCAATAGCAAGGGGACGATATTCTGTATCAACACAAGGGCCATCACGTAGGTGATGTCCAGCCCGAAGACGAGCAGGGCGTAGAGTGGAACCGCCGTCTAAATTAACCCGCTTGATAGGCGGGACAGAAAGGCCTCCATCATTAACGCCAAGACCACAGAGTTTAACGCCCCCTGACCTTGCGAGCGTTCTGCGGCGGCGGCTGATGGCAAGGCAGCTTCTCCGGCTGGCACAGGCGAAGGCGCGCTCGGAATTACGACCTGGGGGATGGGAGAGATACCCAGGATTTTTTGAAACCCCTTGCGAAGAATGCCGCCGTTTACGCCGCAGACCGCCTGAAATTCTGCCGCGATATGAAGCGCCGTCGGCGGGCGTTGGGTTGGGTCTTTAGAAAGCGCCCGATTGACAACAGTAGCGATGCCTTCGTCAATTTCACGGCGGCTGAATTTTGTGATATCTGGCACCGGTGAGTTCAGATGCATGCGCGCCGCTTCAAATGGGTTATCGCTATCGAAAGGCACTTCGCCGGTCAGCAACTCAAACAGGATGACACCCAGAGAATAGACATCCGATCTTGAATCGAGCGGCTTATCCATCCATTGCTCCGGCGACATGTATTGTGGTTTGCCGAGAATCTTCGCCTGACCGACCATCGTCATGGCGGTCATGGCATTGCTCGCGGAGCTTTCAACTTTGGCAAGCCCATAACCGCCAACTTTGATTAGCTCTTTACCGTCCAGCCCGCGCTCAACGAAAATAGACTCCGGGTGGATGTTTCGCAGTACGATGCCGTTGATATGCGCCGCGTGAACGGCGCCGCATATCTGGTTGAATATGCCGACGACACGCTGTAAGGTCAGGCTGCGCTCTTGATTGATAAGGTCGCGCAGCGTTTGCCCGGAAAGCAGTTCTTCAACGATATAAACGTCACCCTCAGAGGTTGAACCGAAATCATAAATCTGCACCGAATTGGGGTGACGAATGCGTGCCGCCACCTGCGCCTGACGGCGGAAACGTTCAAACGCGAGAGGGTCTTTAACCAGCTCAGGAACTAATATTTTCACCGCCACAAAATCGCCTAATAAAACGCGACGAGCACGGTAAATTGTCCCTGTGGACCCCTTTGCCAGTAACGATTCGAGTTCGTAACGACCATCAAGCACTTTCCTCTCTGGGGAGGCAGCACTCGCCTGAGGGGCTTGCTCCGCTTGGATCTCTCCCTTCCCCTGAATGAATTCCGGTGAAGAACGTCCCTCGAAGGGGGGGATGTTTGAAACAACCGGTGGGGGAGGCGGTACGAATTTTACAGTTGAGGGCAAATTTACTATCTGGTCAGGCTGATCGGGGCTAGCCAGGGTGATTTTAATCAGTGATCTGCCTAGCCGAAATGTATCTCCCGAAAGAATAACCTTCCCGTCAGTCCCTATACGAACTCTGTCCTGGAAGGTGCCGTTGCGACTGCCCGCATCCAGGATATACCAGTTGCCGCCCGT
>JANMSG010000629.1:0-1891 GCA_031389065.1 Acidobacteriota bacterium
CAGACAACAAGGTTGTTTTAGGTCTGCAAAATCTTATTCACCAAGATTCTATCTTTTCGCAAATCAATGACGGACGGGCTAAGTTTTTAAGGAATCGCTTCGTTAGTTTTTATCCGGCGCTTGAAGGTGAATTTAAGTATGAGGAGAGAGAGACAGAGAAAGGGTTGAGGTTTTTTATTTTGTCCGGCACTCCGACCTGGCCGGAAGGGTTCGGGTTAGAGGTTTGTGAAAAGGAACTCAATGATTCCGGCGATAAAGCCTTTGAAACTGAGTGTCAGCACAATGTAACACTGGCGCATGAAGATTCCACCTTCAGAGAGTTCAATCCTGTCTATCACTGCATCACCATCTCTGAGTTTATGCGGTACTACGTTGGAAGGAAGGCGCTTGATTACAACCTTCAACCGCTGGACGTGCCATTTACTGATGAAGGGCTTGCCTGTCGGTTCAAGCTTCCTCGCGGTGAATCAGCGATGGCGCAGGATTGGGGTAATAATGTACGGCATCCTGTGGGGCTGAGATGGACATGGAGGCCGGGCGAGGGGGTGCTACTCTCCGATTCGGTATTCTTCATCCGTGAACAGTGTTGGCCTACCTTTCCGGTCATTAAAAATGACCCTCGCGCCACACCAAGCTATAAACAGGTTTTAGAGGCAATCCTACAGGTTGAGAGAGAGCTAGGGTTGTTGTCGAATTGGGATGATAATGCGCCCTGTGTGTCGTTTCGCTTGAACAGTCATGAACGTCCTGAAGCTGCGGTAGCCTATCAGAAGGATTTCACAAATATTGGTTCGCTCTATTTCCAGCAAATCAATACAAGGGAAGCCGCCGAGGGGATACTACATTTACAAGAATTGCAGCATATTGATTTCAACCAATTCCATCCGTTCCGCATAGACCCGCGCACGGTTGCGGCTGTCCCTCTGCACTATTGCTCAATCTGTGGTTGGGAACACACCGGCAGTCACTTAAAAGGGCGGCCGAGGGCTTTGTATCTGGTTGCTGATGGGCAGGGGGAGTTGCTGACAGATAAGTTTGGGAAGTTGCAAGCAAGTCCGGCGCTTGATGAATTTGGAATGGCAAGAACCAGATGGGAATATCCACGCCACAGGCCAAGAGAGACCGCGGACGGAGAAGAAAAGCAGGCTGCCAAGAAGGACGATGACATTATTGACACTGACAAAGCGCTAATGGGTCGCGTGTTCTCGATGATTAAGCCGCTCAGTGATCGGGAGCGATTAGACTTGAAGTACAGAGAAATTATTGAACGCTTGCAGACGGCAACAGTTGCCGAAACAACAGGAGTGAGGTGGCTCGATGGCTAATGAAAAAGTGACGTTTCGCAAACCACAGGCTAAAACTCTGCCTGTGGTCGGCAATTATTATCTTGAGGCGCAACTGCGGCACCAGCGGCAGGAAGAAGAACGCGAAGCCGAAGAGGCAAGTAAGTCGTGGCTGGGAAAGCTCGACGGTTGGAGCGATAACTAAAAGAGAGGTGGTTTGATGAGTGACGAAAAGAAACCAATTTTCAGAAGACCAACTGAACCACAACCTACGCCTTTGAATGGCTATGTTGAAATGTCGCTGGAGTATCATCGGCGCAAGGAAGAAAGAAAGCTCAAATCTAAAAACAAACAATGGGGCTACTATATTATCAGTGATGAATTTGAAGAAGAGGATGACTCCGCGCCTGATTGGTGGGAGTAATGGAGGGTTAGAAAATGAGTGATAACGAACAACAAAAACCGATATTCAAAAGGCCAGCCGCAGCTGTTGCAGACCCGCTATCTGACCAGGCTAAATATTTCGCCTATTGGGAAGCACAGAGAATTGAGCGGGCGCGGCGTGAGCGTGAGAATGATGAGGGTCTCAGCATCTATGAGCAGTCGTG
>JANMSG010000664.1:0-2821 GCA_031389065.1 Acidobacteriota bacterium
GAAGCTCCCGCCATGCCACCCCCCCCAGCCGCTGCGGGGACAGGGACCACCACCGCCAGCGGAGTTACCGCGACCTATGGCCGCTACGGCGGGGCTGCGACGGAAACTGATGGCGAGTGGGGCTTTCGCTACAATGGCTACTTTCGTGCTCCGATGAACCTCGGTTTCGGTGAGCGCATCAGGCCGTTTCGCGGTCAATCCAAGACAACGATCAGCAACCTTCAAGTGCCAGGCCGTGAGTTTTACAGCTGGCAGGCCACGCCGAACGCGCAGGGCCCGTGGACAGAAATGTTCTTTGGGTATGGCAACGGGACCGTGGAAAGCAAGATTGCGGTTCAAGCGTTCAACCTGGCTGACCCGTCGTTCAATGATATTGACGAACAAGGGGCGCAGATCGGCATCTCGCAAGCCTTCGTCAGTGTGACGCCGGACATCAGTGACATCGTCGACAACATGAGGGCAAACGTACGTGTCGGCGCGTTTTGGAACCAGTACGGCGGCGCTGGCAAGTACGACGCGGGCGCCTACGACGCGTACATCATCGGTCGGACCCATATCATCGGCACCACCTACCGCCTCGATTATGACATGGATTCCGACACGCTTTGGTTCGAGCATGGAGTCGGCACCAAACAGCCGTCGCCAGCGGTGTCGCTAAATACAAAGTTCACGCTGCTTCACCATGCGCACGCGGGCATGAACCTGGACAACAGCATCCTGTTCGGCCTCCATTACATGCACTCGTGGACACAAGAGCAGGATCATCAGTGCGTGACCGATCCGAACGCGGACGCATTGCTCGGTGCCTGTCCCTGGATCGGGACCAATCGCGAGGATCCGAACGATGGCAGCTTGGACGTCTACGGCGCCGACCTGCGCCTGAACATGGATGCCATGGGCGAGTTCTTCGTGGGTTACTCGCTGGTCGTGGCCGAATATGCATCGACGGTGGACGGCGCCATCGAAGTCGCGCACGCGGGTGGCGGCGGCTTCTTCACGTCCGGCGTGACCGGGGTGTACCTGAACGAGCGTGGCAACAACGCGGGCGACCTGCAGGGCAACGGGCACGTGCACAACATGCAGGCGCAGTATGATTTCAGCCTGTCCACGATCATCGGCCCAGGCGTTTTTGGCACCTCCACGTTGGACGCTTCGCTGTTCGCCATGTTCAACGCGGTCAGCAGCGATGATGACCCCCAAGCAGACGGCGTGAAGAAGCTAAAATTCGGTGCTGATCTGGAATTTGCTCCGCTGTCCTGGTTTGCAGTGGGCTTCCGCGCGGACCACCTGCGGCCGAATTCGACCATCGCGAAGCAGACCTTCTCCATCCTCTCGCCGCGCCTGGTCTTTCGGACGGACTACGGAAGTCACGAGGAAATAAGCCTGATTTACCATCGTTACATCTACGCCCAGCGCGAATGCCGGACTTCTCAGGACCTGTACTGCGCCCAGATGGCCAACGGCCCGAATTTCCCGGACGGATTTGGAGCTTTCTCCGGAGTCACCCAGCCGGTAAACACTCGGGGTGGCCCCCTGGACCCCGAGGCGGAAGGGCTGTACATGCCCCCGCAGGAGAACACCCTGACGCTGCAGGCGACGATATGGTGGTGAGTCGGCTGCGCTCGGGTTGGACGACTGAGAGGATGAAGATGACCGGTTGCTCACGTTTGCGGATTACACCCCTTAGTGCTCGTGGAAGGGCTCTGTCGTTTCAGCGGCCAGCGTCGCTTCAGCGGCTAGCGCCAGCGGCGCTGCTTGGGGTCTTGCTGGTCGCCACCGGGTGTCGGGTGAACCCCACGTCGCCGGACATGGAGAACAGCGCCGAGGGCAAGGCCTGCCCCCCGGATGGCAAGATCGAAGACGGTGAGGACAACAACAATCAGGTCCTGGTTCAGGACGGTCGCAGTGGGTACATCTACACCTACGCGGATCCAGAGGGGTCGAGCATCGATCCAGCTGCGGGCGGTCAGTTCAACATGACGCCGGGCGGCGCGAACGGTAGCCAATTCGCGTTGCGCATGAACGGGCAGCTCAGCAGCGCCTCCGTGGTGTATGCAGCCATGGGCATGAACTTGGCGGATCCGAAAGGGCCGTACGACGCCTCTAAGTATCGCGGCATCTCCTTTTTTGCGAAGAAGGGGCCGGGTAGCACCAGCAAAGTGCGGATCAAAATGCCCGACAAGAACACGGACCCCGATGGCGGCGTCTGCGGCGCCTGCTCCAACGACTTTGGCATGCAGCTCACCGTTTCGGAGGACTGGCAGAAGTTTATCGTGCCCTTTAGCTCTCTGCGTCAGGAGTCCGGTTGGGGTAACCCTCGCCCCCGCTCGGTCGAGGCAGAAGCTGTGTACGCAGTGCAATTTCAGGTGAACGAAAAAGGCCGTCCCTTCGACATCTGGCTGGATGATCTGGCGTTTACGGGCTGCGAGTAACCAGACGAAGCTGGCACGGCGGTGCCATGAGCCGGTGTGCGCAGTACAAGAGTTCTGGCGGGGGAAAGAGCAAGGAGTGAAAGATGACCGTGCGAGATACGATGTGGCCCATTTCGACGGCGCGAGCTTCGTCAGCACGAGGGGGCGCTAGCGTGAAGCAATGGACGTGTCGCCGCAGCTTCGGGGGTGCCGTGGTACTTTCCGTTCTCGCCGCATCGGGGTCCTTCCTTGCTGGTTGCAAGCAGGCCGCTCAGGGCGACGCGCAGGGGCAAAACCAAGTGGTTGCCCCACCGGCAGATGCGAAGCACAATCTGGTTCGGAACGCGACCTTCGGTGACGGCGGAAGCTTGCCCTGGTTGAGCTCGTTCTCCACGCCGGCGAAGGGTGCG
>JANMSG010000675.1:0-3145 GCA_031389065.1 Acidobacteriota bacterium
CACGTTCAAAAAGCGGTATTGGCTTCAATCTTAAAGGACTGAGGACTGAGGACTGAGGACTGAGTAGAAAAACTTCGTGCAGGTTCTGACAACCAGAGCACATCTGACTCTTCAAAAGTATGTTTCTAACTCAGTCCTCAGTCCTCAGTCCTCAGCACTAAAATATGATAAACGAACGATTAGACCTATTGCGCGAGGCGTTGCCTTACATACAACGTTTCAAAAATAAAGTATTCGTCGTCAAACTCTCTGGCAAAGTTACAGACGACCCTGAGCAACTGGCGTCACTTGCCGAAGAGATTACGCTGTGCGAACAAGTAGGCATACACGTAGCTGTGGTTCATGGCGGCGGCAAACAACTAACAACGATTGCCGAGCGTCTAGGCATCACGCAACGCATTGTCAATGGTCGCCGCGTCACGAATGACGAAACGCTTGAAATTGCCAAGATGGTCTTCGCGGGACAAATCAACATGGATATTCTCTCGGCGCTTCGTCGTTCGGGAGCGCAGACCGTAGGGCTTTCCGGCATTGACGGAAATACCATTAACGCCCGTCGGCGCGAAATTCAAAAAGTTCTCAATCAAGAGACCGGACTCTTAGAGACCATTGATTTCGGTCATGTCGGCGACATCGTTGAAATCAACGTCCGCTTGCTTGAATTGTTATTGACGAATGATTACATTCCAGTGATTTCATCGCTCGGCGCAGACGAACAGGGCAACATCTATAACATCAACGCCGACACCATCGCCGCAGAGATCGCCGCGAAATTACAGGCTGAAAAGCTCATCTTGATGACAGATGTTGACGGCATCCTGCTGGATAAAAACGACCCTTCGACAAGGATTTCACGCTTGAATGTTGAAGAGGCCGAAAAGTTGGTAAATGAGAAAATTGTCTCTGCGGGAATGCTTCCGAAGATCGCCGCCATTGCTCACCTGATCAAACGCGGCGTCAAGAGCGCCCACATCATCAACGGCTCGAAACGCAATGCCCTGCTCCACGAAGTCTTCACGGACGAAGGCGCGGGAACCATGATTACCAATTGATGAGATTCTTTGCGTCATTCAAAACTCCACAAGGTTAGTTGAGAGTCATCTTTGATGAGAATCTGTTTGTCCAGGAGTATTGGCAAAGACCAGGTTGGATGATCAGCGACCGTGTACTTGGCGACCTGTTCAAATCCTTTCACACTTTTCGCCGCAACGATCAGTTCCGCATCATCAGTCAACAGGAAGTAATAATTCTTCGTATGGAGTAGCGCGGCGTTGGTTGCCTCGCGCCCTTGCGTCGTCCAAAGCGTCTCGCCAGTGCCGGCATTGAGGCAGAAAAATTGTCCCTTGCGCAACGCAGAGAGTCCGTACAAATAATCGCCATCCAGTACAGGCGAACTCATATACATCGCGACTTTGGGATTATGCCAGAGTTGAGTGACCTTCCATTCGCTTGCCTCTTTGGTAACCTTGATGGCGCGCGTTCCCTGTCTGACGCCTGAGATAATCAGGTTTTTCTGATACAGAACGGGAGTGATGATGTTTTCGTTCCACTCGTCCGGGTGAGGGAACTTCCACAAAAGCTTGCCGGTTTCAGTTGCGATACCAACAACAGATTTGTCCGTCAGCGTGACGACTTGGCGCACCCCTTCAAGCTTAATAATGATCGGCGAAGCGTAGCCCGGCCCGTCGCCTTCCCATTGCCATTTCTCTTTTCCTGTAACCGCGTCAAAAGCAATAACCCACCCTTTGCGGTCATCGCCAACGTGGACGATCAACGCTCCTTTGTCCATCACTGGCGACATCGCCGTGCCGCAAAAAAGTTTCGAGGTATCAACAGACTGCGAAAAATCTTTACGCCATTTCAACGCCCCTGTCTTTGCATCAAAGCATGACAAAATAGCTGTGACGCCGAGCGTGTAGAGTTTGCCGGCGTGCAGTAAAGGCGTCGAGTGCGGTCCTTTGCCCATCTGTTTGGCGTATTGATTCTTGGCAAACGGTGCCGCGTAGCTCTGGCTCCAAAGAAGCTTGCCGGTTTTCAAATCTACGCAAGAGACCACCTCCTGTTCATCGCGCCGTGTGTGGACATAGACGTTCGTTTGCCAGACAACAGGAGAGGAATAGCTGCTGCCGATTGGGGTCTTCCATTTTTGTGTGAGGTTTTTTGGCCAGCTCACAGGTGCGGAAAAATGACTCACCAAGCCATTGCGAGTCGCCCCGCGCCACTGATTCCACTCCTGCGCTCCTGCCGGCACAGGTATAAGTAACAAGAATGTGAGCAACAATAAAATGGCGATTTTGCTTTTCATTTCTTCACCTCTGAAAATCCATAGGCATCGTGCAATGTTGAACCGTAGGCAGACAATCTGCCCTCAACAGATTACTGCTGGGGCTGTGGCTTCATCTCCCAGAGGACATTGACAATCACCCAGCGACCATTCGATTTCGCGATGTGCAGATAATCAATCCAATCTGACATCACGGCTTTGACGCTGGCGACATTCTCGAAGACATCCAGGATAAAGACATCCTTGAATTGCTTCTCTTTCGGAGTGCTTTTGCCAAAACCGGAGCGCACGCCTAGAACCAAACCCATAGCGCTCATTTGATCTAAACGGCTGCGGCCGCTCTTCGGGTCCGTGCGAACAATGCGTTTTGCCAGATCAGGGTGCAAGGCGCGCTCCATCTTTTCGGTATTGCCTTCGTACCAGCCTTCGCAATAATCCAGAGCCGTCTGTTTAATAGCCGCAAGGTCTGCTTCGCTGGTCTTCGATTTCTGTGCCTCTGCTTTTGCAGGCGCATTATGATTTGTATGGCTCTGCGCCATCGCGAAGCTGCTCAGTAAAAATAGACAGATCAATAAAAGCGATTGTTGAAACACTCTCATAACCTTCTCCTTGTCCGCATCAAGCTAAAATTATTTCAAGCCCTTACACGATAAGCGCTGGTGCCTTTGCAGAGAAAGGAATTCTGGCGAACTGCAGGTTTTGGCTGGTGAGCGGGTTTCTAAAGTGGGTGAGATTACCGGCTATAGGAATCCTAAATGTAGCGTAGACTGTCCAGGCAGCGCTTGACAGGAACAAAAAGCCCCCCGCGTTCCAGAGATCACCAGGCGCCAGACAGGCGCAGACAGGACAATCAAACCAAAC
>JANMSG010000681.1:0-11262 GCA_031389065.1 Acidobacteriota bacterium
GAGCTTTTTTGCTGACAATCACGCCGCGAACCGCAAACAATTGTTTGGCAGTCTGCGCTGTTGAGGTTTGTTGCATCGCTGTTTTATGGCTGAATGAAGCAGTCGGTTGAGCCGTTTGCGGCGAAAGAATTGGCATCAGCAAAAGACTAATGAGCATGGCGGAGATTTGCATAAAAGATGGCTACCTGTTTGACGATCCAAGCTTCGTCCAAAAAGTGTGGGAGAAAATCAGAGACTTTGCTATGCTACTACGCGCCCCGCTAAGCCTTCAAGCATTTTGCTCTAACTTGCAAGCCCTCATGCGTGTGTGATAGACATTGAGTATATAAATTTTTTATATTGAGCTAATTATGAAGAACGAGGAAATGTTATGCGCGGTAAAATCACCATATTTATTGATGGGAATAATCTGTTCCATGCAGCGCGGGCTGTCGGGGTCGAAATAGATTACGCGAAGTTATTGAATTTTTTGAGAGGCAATTCCGATCTTTTAAGAGCATTCTTTTACACCGGCGTAGATGAAAAAGCGGAACGTCAACAAGGCTTCCTGCTGTGGATGAGAAGAAACGGCTACCGTGTGGTTGAAAAAGAGTTGAAGACTTTTGCCGATGGTACGAAGAAAGCGAACCTCGATGTTGAGATTGCCGTTGATATGCTTTCGCTTGCCGACAAGTACGACACCGCCGTTTTAGTTTCAGGCGATGAAGATTTCGCCTACGCCATAAACGCTGTGGCGTACAAAGGCGTGCGCGTTGAGTTGGCAGGGTTTCGCACCAATACCAGTCCGCGTTTGATAGATGTTGCAGACCAATTCATTGAACTCGATTCGCACATCGAAGAGATTACCAAACTCGACGGTCGCCACGCTTATCAAGGGCAGCATCACAGCGGACATCTCAATAGCGGGCATTTAAATAGCGGTCATTTGAACAGTAGTCATCTACCCGCACAAAGCCAGAGTACGCATTTTTATAACAACCAATCGAATAACGGTCACTCGCAAACTGACCCTCTCAATAACGGACATCATAACAACGGTCAGGTTCTCAAAGAAAACGATAACGCAAGACTTCATGCGACTACCCAGCCGCTTACTTCAGACACTTTGCGGCGCATTATTGACGAGCCGCTTGTCAAAACTTTCGTCTCGGAAAAGCGCGAGCTGAAATCCGTCGTCGAATCTTGCGAAATTCACGCCCGCACAGAATCTGTTGTGGTGAAATCGTTCGTTGAAACGCAGGAGATAAAAACCCTGGAGATCGCTTCGCCCATAGAGTCTTGCGAGATGGCGGTTAATCAAGAAGCGCAGGAAATCACTTGTGATCAAACGGTGATTGAAAAAAGATTCGAGCCTTCAAACGAAGCGATGACTCGCGTGTCTGATGAAAACCCTTAGTTTTTTTGAGGTTATGGGACGGCAAGTTAAGATTGAAATCAACGGCAGAGATCGGTTCTGGGCGCAGGCTTTTCACGTCGAATGGAAAGATCAGTTTCCCGAAAGAAATTTGCCGCAAGACGACGCGGGGCATTTCGTAGCCGATGAAGATTGGCTGAAAGATGTTGAGCAAGTGGCACAGCAGACTTTCTGCAAAATAATTCGCGCGCCGGAAAACCCGCGACGTAGAGCCTGGATCAATTCTCTGATTCCAAATCGCGGCAATAAATGATACATTTTGCACGCGAGCCAAGAGTTCGCAAACAATTCAAGGCTGAGGCAAACTTAAAAACCACGAATACGAACCAACTGGATGGAGGCAAGAAAAATGTCGAAGGAAAAAAACGAAGTAACCAGACGGGAAGCGATCAAAGGTTTGGGGGTTGGGGTGATTGCGTCGCTTCCTGTGCTTGGCTCGACGACTAACGCACAAAACAACCTGATGCACGATCACACGAATCACGGAGCGCAAAAAGCTACACCGGCTAAGAAACCTGCGCCGCTCAAATTTTTCACCGAAGCCGAAAACAAAACTCTTATAGAGATGAGCGAACGCATCATTCCTACAGACGATAATAGTCCGGGTGCCAAAGCCGCCCGCGTCAGCGAATACATTGATATGATTGCCAGCATCGCAAATGACCAGGTAAAGAAAGAATGGCGCGACGGCATTGCGGCAATCAACAAGATGAGTCGCGATATGTCCGGTAAAGATTTCGCAGACGCAACCGAGCAACAACAGATTCAACTGTTGACAGCCATCAGCAAGAATGAAGCGAAACCGCAGACCGTCGAAGAAAAATTCTTTAAAATGATGAAGGGCGCGACGATTGACGGTTACTACACTTCAAAGATCGGTATTCATGACGAATTGAAATACAGGGGCAACTCCTACATTAAAGAGTTCACAGGCTGCACACATCCTGAACACCAACAGGGGTAGGTTTGAGGTAGGCGCGATTTGTAGTTTATCTATAAAATACTCGCTACTCTTTTTGTAAATAATAGTAGTGGTAAAACCCGGATAAGTATAGATTGGTCAGTTGAGGATTCAGCCCTTGGGATGGATCGTTGAGGAGGTTTTGCCGACAATCTGCATCAAGCCGGAAATCTTTGTAACTGGCAACTTTGTGCGCCTGGTTACGAAAAGATTTACCGATCACAGGGTCATACAGATGCCACCCCTCTTTATAATACACTTCGGTCACCAGATGGATATATGGCGGGGAGGCCGCATCAATTAAGTCCAGCATTCTCGCTTGGTAGTTTCCGGCTTCGGCAAGAGTAACGAATGCCAAGGCTAAATTCCCTTTTGAAGGTGACCCGTTTTCTATTATTTGCCGCGGCGATAAATAACCTTCCACCGTTTCTTCAGAGGTAAATTTGTTTGCGATGTACTTATTAATCGCATCCAATTTCTCCTCATCCGTATTTTTTCCATTCGTCAAGTCGGCAAATAAGTCCTGGTAATATTTTGCATTCTCTTTGTCAAATTTAATCTGACTGACAGAATTCATTCCGGGAGTATTTGTCACGTCTATCTTACAGCCCTTATCAATGGCTAACTCCCCGAGTTGAACAATTCCGTTGTCAGGATGTTTTTCAGGACCAGACACATGTAGTTGTCTGGTTTCATGGCTATTGATTTTTATGATCAATGTATAAGGTGCTTTGGGGTACCAGATTACATCGCGCAAAACGAATTTCCCGGATTGATCTGTCAGGCTAGCCCATCCAGAAATAGAGTCTAAGGCTTCAATTTCCGCACCTTCCACCGATTGTTTGCTGCCATGTTTCGTAATTACCCTACCTGATAAGGAGATGAGTTTAGGCGTTTCACCTTGCCATGCTGCCACCTTCAACTCGGCTTTCGTCACCACTTTTTTGAAGGAGTGCCTGAAACGCGCAGACCAGGGAAGACCGGGCAAAAATAATGTCGTTAAAATGGCAAGTAGCCCAAGACCACTCCATAGAGTTCGTTTGGTGCGAAGATTCATAGCCATTACTTCTCCTCAGTACCTTCGGTCAATTATATTTTCTCGCTTTGCTTGGCGAAAGTCCGGCAGATATAAAGCAATCTTACCAGACAAGGCAAAGTTCACCGTTCTTAACTTGATACAACTGATGCAAGCCGGAGCTATAGGTTTTCGGCATCCACGCTAGAATGCCGCTTATCGCATCAGGCTCGAATTTAGGAAAAGCCTCAGAGGTTATCAAATCAGGATTGAGGCGCAATTCTTTGTAACTCATAACGATGCCTTTTTCATTAGGAAAAAAAACGCCATACGTCGGATCGTAAAGATGCCAACTCTCGCCATAATATATTTCTATGGCGACGTGGGTATTTGAATATTGAATGTCATCAGTGGTGTGAATGGTTCTACTTGGGTAACCGCCTGCCGCGCAGACGATCGCCATTGCAAAAGCAAGATTGCTGCAATGGGGCGCTCCGCGTTCGATGATTTGTCGCGCAGATTTGAAACCCCAGGCGTTTTCTTTTGGGTTATGTCTGGTTACAACATACTTATTAATTGCCTGTATCTTTTCGTGGTCGGTTCCGGCATGGGCAGTCAACGCATCGAAAAGCTTTCGATAATAGTCGTCATTTTCGACATCTACCCGTAAGTGACGTGCAGAATTATCTCGCTCGTCAACTTCTTCACCTTCTTCATAATTCAACTCGCCAGCATCAACGATTCCCTCTTGCGGATAACTCGATGGCGCAATAATTTTCAAATGTTTCGTGTGATAACGGTCTACGCTGACGATCAGATTGTACTGGGCATTCGGGTACCACGTCAGGTGTGGCAAGGTGAATCTGCCATCCGCATCCGTCATCGCCGCATAACCTGAGGTTGATTCGAGCGCGACGACTTGCGCCCCTTTTAAGGCTTCAATTAGCGCTCCGCTCCCCCGTAACTTCGCGGATATGGATACAGATTGAGGTTTCTCGCTACGCCAGGTGGCAGTTTTTATCTTAAGTTTTGTTGTTACTCTTCTGAGAGTTTGATGAGCGCGCGCAGACCATGGAAAGCCGGGCAAGGTTAAAATTGTTAATGATAGAAAAATCGCGATCATAAATAACATGAGTCGCGTGATTATTTTCTTCTTCATAGGGTGTAATTATGAAACGAAAAACTGAGAAAATGTGTGATGAATCAATTAAAGCTTTTTTCTCTGCTTTGCCGTTGCCAACTGTTGTGCCATCGCTTCGCGCAAAGGCCCAAGCCCGCCGCCTTTCAAGACAAAAGCGTTGGCGCCCGCCTGGATCGTCGAACTGTCTTCGTTGCCCATCGCCGATGATGTGAAAAAAATAATCGGTGTGTATTGGTCAAATTCCCTGATCTGTTTGCAAAGGTCTATGCCTTCCAAATCGGGCAACCAGTTATCAAGAATGATGATGTCAAAGCGCCGCTCCATCGCCTGACGCAGACCTTCTGTCGCCGTCCCAACCATCTTGGCTTGATAGCCCCACTCCTCAAAAAGTATGGCGAGCATATCGCGCAAGTCTTGCTGGTCTTCGACTAACAACACAGATGGCGTTTCCTCTGCCATTTGTGCACCTCCTACGTATAACTTTCAAAGCTGATAAATTCACCAAGAAGGTGAATTATACAATAAGTTTGCGTTTATTTCGCTAAGGATTTGGACTGATCGGTTCAATCGGCGGCGCAGCGAAAACCCGCAAAGGCGATGCGGAATTTTGGTCGCCAAAAATTTCTAAACGAACAGCGCAATAGCGGCAAGCGTGTAGCCCACGATCCGCCTTTCAAAACTCTGTGGTCTGTGTCAAACCAGAGTTCTGAATATTCGGGATAAGGGAAAGCTGCAAATCCAGCGTACGGCTGAAATACCGTCGCAGTCCATTCCCAGACATTGCCCGTCATATCGAGACAACCGTAGGCGCTCTCCCCTTTTGGAAACGCATCTACAGGAGTTGTTCCCCAGTAAAGATTTCCGAAATTCGCCTGGTCACCATCAGGCAATTGATCGCCCCAACTGAAACGGCTCTTTGTCGAAGTCGCGCCATTCCATGAAGCGGCCTTTTCCCATTCGGCTTCGGTTGGCAGGCGCTTGCCAACGAATCGCGCAAAGCTTTCGGCTTCGTACCAACTCACGCCCGTCACCGGATGATTCAATTTCAAATCGCTTTCTTCAAACAACTCGCGCACACGCCAACGAATGTTTGACGAAGCATCGCCGTTACCGTCTTTTACAAACAACCAGTAAAGCGGAGAATCAATTTTATTCTCCTCCTTCCAAGCCCATCCTTCTGCGCTCCATAACGAACGTGTTTGATAGCCATTTGACTCAATGAACGCCGCGTATTCTTGATTGGTCACAGGAAATTTATCTATGCGAAAATCTTCCAGTTCAACAATGTGCGGCGGTTGTTCATTATCATAAGTGAAAGGAAACCTACGAGCGCCCATCTCGAAGGCGCCGCCCTCAACACGAAGCATCTCTCCGATTTTGGATGTTGGATGTTGAATTTTAGATTGATGTTCAACGCTTAGTGTTTCTCTTTCTTTGTTTGATTTTTCGGGCTTGCGTTTCAATTCAGGATCGAGTAGTTGCAGCAAATAAATCAAGGTTTCCTGATGCTGATACTCATGTTCTAAAACCATGTTGAAAATGTAACCGTTCTGTAACAGCGGATTTGACTCATCGAATCGAACGCTCGTCAAATAATCAATCACATCTTTGCGTACACGATGCAAAAATTCGTCAATCTCAGCAATCGGCGGCAGATTGAGGGAATCGTCTTTCGGTACTTTTATTGGGTCGAAGATTAAATCGTAATGCGGTGAAATCGAAGCGTCGCCTTTTACACGTTGCAAAATCCAATAACTCTCAAAGGCTGCAATGTGCCCCCAATGCCAGAGAAGCGGACGGAAACCTTCGGCAGGTTGACAGCGTAAATCTTTTTCTGCGATAACCCTATCGAATAACAGTTGGCGCGTATTTTCGCGCGACTCTCGCATCAGGCGAGCCATCTCGTCAATATTAAAATAATCGTTCATAAGATTGCTCCAATCTATATTGGAATTTTATAACGAGGTTTGGATGTAACCCTTGGTAAGGTTTTATTAAACCTCAAATTGTTACGGCCAACTCATATAGTTTGGCACAAGCAACCAATCTAATATAGCATTAAAGAGCTACGCTTAGTCAGTCCTCACACCGTGGACTACAGAAGAAAGAGGAGACCTTGATGCTAGCAGATATACGTTCCGCACTACCTGATCGCTTGACTTTACATCGCCTGGCTTTTGGCGGCGATGCAAACGCATTTGCCAGAGACGTTCACGCAGGACTCACAGCAAATCCGAAAGCTATGCCGCCGAAATATTTTTACGACGAATTAGGGTCGCGCCTGTTTGAGGCAATTTGCTTTTTGCCGGAATACTATTTGACGCGTGCCGAAAGTGAAATCCTGCGCCAGCACGCAGATGAAATCGTCGCTGCCATTGCTTCGCCGGCGCGTGTCGTTGAACTTGGCAGCGGCAGCGCCGAAAAGACTCGCTATTTGCTTGAAGCAATGCTACGCCGTCAACCCCAACTTCATTATTTACCGATTGATATTTCGGACGCGAGCCTTGAACGCAGCAGTTTGGAGTTGCTGCACCTCTATTCAAATCTGCGCATCACTGCGTATGCTGCCGATTACTTTACGGCTCTGCAGGCTTTGAAAAACGCGGATGAAAACGAACGCACAATCGCTCTGTTTCTGGGCTCAAACATTGGCAACTTCAACACCGATGAAGCTTTGAATTTCCTGCGCGAAGTTCGCAAGGTTCTCAGAGCCGAAGACGGTCTGTTAATCGGCGTTGATTTGAAAAAATCGGCAGATATTTTGATTCCTGCTTATGACGATGCCTTAGGTGTTACCGCCGCGTTCAACCGCAATTTGCTGGTGCGAATTAACCGAGAATTAAATGCCGATTTCGATATAAAAAAATTCCTGCATCGTGCCATCTACAACGAAAAGTTAGGTCGCATCGAAGCCCATCTGGTCAGCACAGAAAAACAGAGCGCCCGCATCCATGCGCTGGATTTGGAAATCAGTTTCGAGCCAGGAGAAACGATTCACACGGAAAATTCTTACAAATTCGATTTAGAGCAACTCTCCGCCTTTGCGCAGGCAACCGGATTTTCGCTTGAAAAGAGTTGGTTCGACCAAGCGCGTCGTTTCAGTTTCAACCTGTTCGCAGCAGATTAATAACCAACGCTAACCGCTTGACAGCCTGAAAATCAAAACTGATGAAGCCGACAGACTCTATTAATACAGACACCGATTTTGCTCCTTACTTTGCCGAAAACGGCAAGCCAGCAAGTGACTGGGCAATCGGTCCAGAGATAGAAATCTTTGGCTTCACGCGCAAAGAGCTTGAACGCATAAGCCCTGAGCAAGTTCAAGCCGTGATGGAAGGCTTTTCAGAAGAAATTACAGAAACCGCAATAGAAAATGGCTTCACGACTGAGGCGACTTTGAAAGATGGCTCGCGCATCACGCTTGAGCCCGGCGGACAAATCGAGTTTTCCGGCGCGCCGCAAAAATCTCTCATTGAAATCGAACAAACATTAGAAATTTACTTTTCGCGTTTGAAAGAGATCGGCAAGCAACTCGGCATCATCTTCGTTGCAACAGGCTTCGACCCTTTGCGAAAGATGGAAGAACAACATTGGATTCGCAAACCCCGTTATGACGTTATGCGTCCGTATCTTGCCAATCGCGGACAGAGAGCCTGGGATATGATGTGTCGAACGTGTGCGGTTCAAGTCAATCTCGATTACAGCGACCTCGAAGACTTAGCGAAAAAGTTTGCCCTTGCCAATCGTCTTGCGCCCATTGCCGCAGCAATGTTTGCCAATTCGCCTTTTGCAGATGGCAAACTTTCCGGCTACAAATCAACGCGTTATGCCGCGTGGCTTGAAACCGACCCTGACCGCACGGGAGCCGCGGCGTGTGCTCTTGATGGCGATTTTTCGATTGAACGCTTCATCGAATATGTTCAATCTGTGCCGATGTTTTTCATTCGCAGAGATGGTAAATTTATCGAACTGGCGGGTTATGATTTCAAAAAGTTTCTTGCCGAAGGCGCAAACGGACACACGCCGATTTTACAAGACTTCACAGACCATCTTTCAACAATTTTTACAGAAGCTCGATTGAAACCCTACATCGAACAACGCAGCATGGATTGCGGGAGCATTGATGAAGCGATGATGGCAATGGCTTTTTGGAAAGGTTTGATGTACGACAAAGATGCGCTCAAGGAAGCTCTGGCAATCGCTCCAAAAATGAATTGCGATGAATACACTGCCTTGCAACTTGAAGTGGCGCGTTACGGATTGGCAGCGAAATCTGGCAAAATTTCAGTTTATGATCTGGCAAAGGCCTCCATAGAGATTGCCCAAGCCGGTTTGAAAAGACTTGCGCCCGAAGAAGGTTATTTTCTTGACGCGCTCCATCAGGAAGTTGCGACTGGCAGACGCTGCCCGGCAGATTTTTTGATAACGATGTTCAGCCAAAAGGACGAGGGGTTTACCAGGCATTGGGATGGCGACATTCGCAAAGCCATTGAGTGGATGCAAATCAAGGATTACCGATTGCGGATGGCAGGTGAAAGATGAGCGAGGTTCAAGGCAAAGAATCCGTAATGCGCAACTCGCAATCCGCAAGCGAAGCAATCGCTGTCTCTTTTCAAAACGTCAGCCTTCATATCAATAGCAAAGCGCTTGTGGAAGATTTGAATTTTGCAGTCAGGCGCGGCGAAACCCTTGTTCTCCTGGGTCGCAGCGGCTCTGGCAAAACGACGACGCTGAAACTCATCAATCGCTTGCTGGAGCCTACGAGCGGCGAAGTTCTTGTAGATACACGGGCGACTACCAATTGGGACGCGATCAAATTGCGCCGTCGCATTGGCTACGTCATTCAAGAAACCGGATTGTTTCCACATTTCACCGTCGAGCGCAACGTCGCGCTCCTTCCGAATCTTGAAGGATGGTCACAGGAGCGCACAGACGAACGCGTGCGTGAACTGCTTGCGCTTGTAGGACTCGACCCGGAGGTTTTCGCCAAGCGTTTCCCGCAACAGCTTTCCGGTGGACAACGCCAGCGCGTCGGTGTAGCACGCGCTTTGGCAGCAGACCCGCCAGTAATTTTGATGGACGAACCTTTCGGCGCCCTCGACCCTTTGACTCGCGCAGAGCTGCAACGCGAATTCGCAGCGCTCGCCAAACGCTTGAACAAAACCATAGTTTTCGTCACGCATGACGTTCGGGAAGCTTTCAAATTGGCTTCGCGCATAGGGCTTTTTCAAGATGGTCATCTGGTTGAATTGTGCGAGCCTTCAGAGTTTCTTCAATCGAATCATCCTGAAGCAAGAGCGTTTATTGAAACGATGAATGATGAGTAGTTGATCAAGTTTTGAGTTCCACCTTCTGGCGGCGGCTTTCTATACAGATATACACCGCCAGAAGGTGGAACTCAAAACTTTTCATGACATAACAATGAATTTGTTAGAGTTTTTCAAACAGAATCACAACGAAATTTTGCAACTCTCCTTGGAGCATCTTTTCCTAGTTGTGATTGCCACAGGCGCGGCAACACTTGTCGGCGTTCCCGTCGGCATATTGCTTACGCGAAAACCTGTCTTGAGCAAACCAGTGCTGGCTTTTGCAAACATCCTGCAAACGATTCCCAGCCTTGCGCTGTTTGGTTTTCTCATCCCGGTTTTAGGTTCTTACGGCATCGGTCGCGTTCCGGCAATCATCGCGCTCTTTCTCTATTCGCTGCTGCCAATCATCCGCAACACCTTCACAGGAATTAACGGCGTTGACGCGGCAGTGCGTGAGGCAGCGCGTGGTATGGGCATGACTGATTGGCAGATGCTCACGCAAGTTGAATTGCCGCTCGCGCTCAATGTCATTATCGCAGGCATCCGCGTGGCTACAGTAATCTCGGTCGGCACCGCAACCATCGCTGCCGCAATAGGCGCTGGCGGACTCGGAATGTACATCTTTCGCGGCTTGCGTATGAACGACAACACGCTGGTGCTTGCCGGAGCTATCCCTGCTGCATTGATGGCTCTGGCGGCAGATTTCTTACTTGGCTGGTTTGAAAAACGTCTGGCTGTTGGAAGCAGCAGCGCAAGCAGCAAAGTTCAAAAAAGCCTTATAAAATGGACTGTTTTCGCAACCGGCGTGATTGCCTTACTGGTCGCTGCGTTTCTTTTTTTCAACAGTGGCGCAATCGCAAAACGCAAAGTCGTAATCGCTTCCAAAGATTTCACAGAGCAAGTCATACTCAGCGAAATCGTCGCACAACTCCTCGAATCCCGCGCCGGTGTTGAAGTCGAACGTAAGTTTGAATTAGCTGGCGACCTGTCGCATCGCGGAATGCTCGCCGGCGAAATTGACGGGTACGTCGAATACACCGGCACAGCATTCACGGCGATCTTAAAGCACGAACCTTTGACAGACCCACGCGAAGTTTACAAGCAAACGAAACAGGAGTACGCCGACAAATTCAATATCGAGTGGCTCGCGCCGCTTGGCTTTCAAAACACCTTTGCGGTGTTGGTTCGCGGCGAAGAGGCTCGACGTTTGAATTTGAAAACCATCTCGGATGCTTCGCGTTATGCGCCCGAATGGCGCGCCGGCTTCGGGCAGGATTTCATGTCGCGGCAGGACGGCTATCCAGGTTTTGCGCGAGTCTATGGTTTAAAATTTTCCGCGCCCCCACGCGAGATGGATTTGTCTTTGACGTATCGTGCACTGGCGGGCAAGCAGGTTGATTTGATTGCCGGAAACTCTACAGA
>JANMSG010000704.1:0-5752 GCA_031389065.1 Acidobacteriota bacterium
AAGAATTTGAGCTGACGCTTAGTTTGGATGAACAGGAAAGAGCTGTGCGCTTTCGCAAGGTCAAAGACCGTGAACGCTTCATTGTTGCTCGCGGGTCGCTTCGCATCCTCCTTTCCAAATATATTGATCGAGAGCCCCACCTATTGCGCTTTGTCTATGGCGAGCAAGGAAAACCCGCTTTTGAAATTGGTTTACAGAAAAGTGTGTGTTTCAATGTATCGCACTCGGAAAGCCTTGCGCTTTTTGCTGTCGCTCGCGATTGCGAAGTAGGTATAGATATCGAAGCAATCCAAACCGATTTCGATGTCGAACACATTGCCAGACGATTCTTTACTCCGCGAGAGTGTGCCAGGATTTGTGCAGCGCCTGTCGATAAGAGGCACGAAATTTTCTTTACCTGCTGGACGTTGAAAGAAGCGTATATAAAAGCCTGCGGGTCGGGTCTTGCTGCCTCGCTCGAAGAAATAGAGATTTTGCCTGATGCGAAACAATCAAGGATAAGTTTTGGCTATAGCGCTGAGATGGAAGAAGAATCTCGATGGTGGTCGCATAAACTTCCTACGCTTCCTGGCTACGCGGCGGCGCTTGTCGCTAACGCCCGGCACAAAGAAGTTCGTTTCTGGCAATGGACAGAGTTGCCTTGAAAGAGGCTACAGGAGCCACTTTCAAGGTAGGATCATTTTTGTAAGCCTACCTTGAACCATCATCACGTCGTTCAAGGACGGCATCGCGCCAGCCGATAGGATAGATGATTGGCTCAGAGGGTTTTGCCAGCAATCCTCCTTGGTCTGCATCGCCAAGCACTCTTACATCGCCAGGCGTGAAAGAGGTAAGTGGCCAGGGGAATTTGCCAAAGGCTTCGCGTACCACAGGCAGACGTTGCGGGTCATAACCTAACAATTGCGCTCCGATATAATCCATCGCCGCCGCGTTGCGTCCTGCAAAGATGACTCCCAAGGGTAACGGCTGCGGCGCAAGCGGTCCGTCCCCTTGCCCGGCTATCACTGCATCGGCTACGTGTAGAACAACTCGTTGTGGGGTGTCTGCAAGCTGCCCGTCACTGCGTCCGTACAAAAGGATGCGGTTGAGGTCCAGACAGGTTCTCCAGATGGTGTCGTTTCCAGACCAGGAGCCTTCTACACCCAGTTCATCGCCTGACAATCTCAAGACGCGCTGTAGATTGGTTGTGACTTGATTCCAGATCTTGTTGGTGGCAACCGAGTTCGCCATATTTTGTTGATCCAGCGTGTACTCAAGCGCCCGCTTGGTAATTGGCGCGCCAGGGTAACAGTCGCCTTCAACTTTTGAGCCGCCGACACGATGATGCGGCAGATACTCTTTGTTGCCGTTGATGCCGATCAGATTCTTGAGCGCGCAGGTGATGCCAGCTTTCTTGTGAGTCTTCAATTTTGGCAGATTGATAATTACATCGGCTTCCATCACTTCTTTTGCGACCAGATACTGGTGGCGACCCGGCGCGTGCGTCTTTGCCATCAAGCGCGGGTCATAGCAGGTCACACGAAACGGGTTGTTATCATTGCTCACGGGCTCTAAAAGACTGTCGCTGCCGAAATCAAAGAGCACGAATTGATCGAGCGGAATTTTATTTTCCGCAACCAATCGCACACCTCCTTCGACGAGGCAGGTGGTGCGTCGGAAATCCTGTATGCCTTTGAAGCGTGTATCCCTTGTCGTCAGCTGAGCGGCCCATTCATCCAGTGCTGTGACGCGAAGAAGTTGATCGAAATCGCAACGCTGCACGGGTGCATCGCCAACCAGAACTTCCGCAGCGCCTGCTTGCAACGCTGCGTCAACGACGGCACGAATCAGGGAGGGATGGGTGACCATAGGCTCCATTCCCCACACTCCTTCGTTTTCATGAAGCACGAAATTCGGCTTCACCAAAACCCGCGCCCCTGGCGAAATAACGCCTCCGAATATGCCGCCTGTTTCTGTTGACCAATGCAGCGCTTCGGCGGCGCGAGCGATTGCCTTCGCCACTTCATTTGTACCGCCATTTGACTCCGCGTAGCTGGCTGAAGGCAGTCGGCTGATCGCCACACGCGAATCCAACAGAGATTCTTCTGCAAGTTCTCTCACGATGCTTTGCGCTCCATTGCTTTGACGTGACTGATGACCGGTCGCCACTTGTTGGCTTTGCTTCGTTCAATGCGATCCACCAGCAAGATGTTGACGGGCAATTCATTAAGGTTTGAGCGAAGAGCGGCGAGAATGCCCTTGCGGCTTTCCTCGCCAAATTCGCTTCTTGGAACGATGCTCAGGTCAATGGAATAATCCGATTGTTGCACAAATTGAAACTCCTGAATGGCAAAATCTTTCAATAAGTGCGGCATCTGTAAGCCTGTGATCCAGCGTCCCTGCCCCAACCAGATGCGGTCCGTATCTCGCCCGAGTACTTCTTTCAATGCAAAGCTCGGATGCCCGGGTTTGCTGCTGTCTGGAAAGTTGCCAACATCGCCTATGCGATAACGCAGCATAGGCATTGCGTCGGCGTGCAGCTTGGTGATGAGAAGGGAACTGTTGTTTCCTATGGTTTCCGGTTCAACTAGCAAATTCGCCCAATCAGTTTCAAAATCCATTGTTAGCTTTGGCTGAATCTGATAGCCAATGCAGCCAACATCGCGGCTGCCATAGCGCTCGTGAACAGGCTTTTGAAAGACCGATTCGATACTTTCTCTATGATGTGGCAAGAGCTTTTCCGCCCCTGTCACGAAGCAGAGATCCGGATAGTTTGGCAAAACGCCGCGCTCCTCCAAATATTCGGCTAGTGCGCCAAGCGCAGCGGCATACGCTACGATACAAGCTGGTTGCCAGCGTTTGAATTCGCCGTGATAGCGGCTGAGGGTTTCCGGCGACAGGCGAAAGCAATCGAACCATCGCTGATGATTGACGAATGCAGAGCAGCGATCCCGAAGCC
Source organism: Acidobacteriota bacterium (assembly GCA_031389065.1). Lineage (GTDB taxonomy): Bacteria > Acidobacteriota > Blastocatellia > UBA7656 > UBA7656 > JACQDB01. Next base: position 2,939 of record JANMSG010000704.1, read on the forward strand.
CTTCTCGTTTTACAGGGTCCAGGTGATGTCCCCACAGCAAAGCCGTTCGCGTACCCGCCGGAGCGCCAATTAATTGCTGAAACCACTCGATTGCGCTCTCGCGCCAACCACGTTCTTCGGGCCCAAGCCATACCTCTGTAGGCATTCCTGTAGAGCCTCCTGTCGAATCTTTCAAAAGCTGAGAGGAAGGCACAGCACCCGATAGTAGAGATTGTCGAGCGTCGCGTACTTCCTCTCTTTCCAGAACCGGAATTCGGGCGAAGTCAGAGAAACTGAAGTCAGCACGCGGGTCGAAACCAATGCGATCAAAAAGTTCCCGATAATAAGGCGTCTGTTCATAGGCTCTGCGAACTACCAATTGCAGGCGATGAAGCACCCACTCGCTCTTTTGATCCTCACTCCAGGATGCCGCTGAAGTGCGAAAATGCAGACCTTCATAATATGCTTGCATGACAGGGCGTAAAGAAATCCGCGTTGCTGCTCGAACCCGTGTGAGGGGCAGCAGTAGTCGCCTGGAAAGTAGATTATGCGCTTTTCTCCCTATGCTTTTCATGACTCCCCCTGCCTTCTTCACTGTCCGGGTTGCACCCTTTGCAAACCTAGCGCCGCCCGTAGAGTATTCATATCACAGCCGATATCTTTGCCGTCATTGGCGCGCCCTTTTAGGGGGCTCAGTGGAGTGAGTTCATAGGCGCCAGTCGCCAGGTCAGTGAACCCCACTTCACCGATTTCGGAAAAAGAGAAATTGGAACCGGGGTACAAAGATAGACGACCACCAATGAAGGCATTCTTTTTAAATTTCTTTATCATAAAATACCTGTCCAGCGTCGCCTTTCCCGTTGCTGTGCCATCACCGATAATGCCGTATTCGTTATGCCGTAAAATGTTGTTTGTAAATATGAGTCCCAGAGAGGTGTTGCCATAGGCGGTAATAATATTACCACTTTGCAAAACGGTGTTATGATCGATGATTATATTTGCAACCTCAGTGACCATCAAAAAGACGCCATTTCCCCCACCCCAGGCTTTGCCGTCTATGTCTTCAAACAGATTATTCCTGATCGTAATATTTCTGGTCTTCTGGCTTGGGTGGGTATTGTCTTGTCCCAAAATATTTATGCCTCCTGCTGTATGACGAAGCAGGTTGTTGGTGAAGGTGACGTCCTCGACCACTGACCAAGGCGCGGAGCCGTCCTGGTTACGGACAGTGAAAAGAATGGCAATGCCGCTTTGCGCATCCGCCCAATTATTCTCGAAAACATTCCCCTCAATCAGAACCCGACGGGCGTTCTTTAATTCAAAAATATTTTTCACAGACCATCGCGTAGGGCTCTCAGGCGGGGTGCTCCCCGTAACCGAACCTTCTGCGCCCGCATCTGTAAACGGACAGACGGCAATCGGCGACTGACAACCCGAGGTTTCCACATTATAGTAAATCCATTCTCTTTGTGTCGCTGTCGGCGCATCTGTCGTGCGATAGACGCGGTACGCAGAGGCGAGTTCAGAGCCTTGCCAGATCAACTGTACAAGGTTTTCTTCAGGCTGCAGCGTCACACTAAGCTCATCGGAGGCAACCGAGGTAGCGGTTATACTTTGTCCTACACGGGCGCGGGCGGCGACGCGGTAATAGTAAGTTGCCCCCCCGCGTAAGGCTCCGGTTTGAAAGGCACCACCAAGGGAAGTAAGATGCAAAGGCTTTGGCAAAATCCCCTCTTTCCAACTAAGCGGCTTGGCGCAATGGTTATAGCGGAATTCGATATCGGAAGGCACCAGATTCGGGGTCTTCGGGTCTGCCCCTCCAAATAAGACGTTCTCTCCCGCTCCTTCCAGATAGTTGTTAATAATTTTATAAGGACCGGGACCATTCCATCCGGCAATCGCTTGTGTATCGAAACCTATGCCATGACAGTCTGAAATATATGAATCCATGATGGAGGAGTCGGCGCTGTTGAGCGCTACACCACGCGCGACATCAGCCAGGGCGTGCCCGTGAATGTAGCACCGTTCAATACGAATATCGTGAGGCAGCGTGTTCGCATCGCTTTCGTTGCCCTCGCCAAGTTTGACGATTCCATAGCTAAGTTTCACCTCAGGAGTAATCGTAAATTCAATGCCGATGAGGCGGAAATGGTGCGCCGCAGCCCGCGTACGCAGTGCCGCCTCGCTATTGGGACTAATTAATTTTGGCATTCGGCTTGATTGCAAGGGTGTGACGCGCATTCCCGGCGGCAAATCAAAGTCTGGCGCGGCAGATCGGATGGTAATCCATTGTTCTTGCTGTCCGATTGCTACTTGTTTGTTTGGCAGAGTGAAATTGCCTCTAAAGGTTGCGCCCGATTCGAGCAGTATGGTGTCACCGGGTTGGGCTTGCTCTAAGGCGGCTTGGAGATCTTCACCCGCACGTACCAGTAAGGTCGAAACGGCTGCTGCCGCCTTTACCCTGAAAAGCGGTGACGCGTCGCCGGGCAGGATTAGCATCACCAGAAAACAAAAAGGTAGCAGGCGTACTGCTGAAAATAAGCTTTTTTGATTCATTACCTTACTGTCTCTTTGGAAGCCTTGTGCACTCAAATTTCGATGTAAGTGCAAAGCTCATTCATCGCTCCAAGTAACGGCTCTCGCCTGGAATTTCTTGCCTCCTATCAGACAAAGCTGGCGAGCCTGTGAAAACAAGAGGTAAGAATTGCCGCCTTGAAAAACCTCCAAGCCTCTCGCCCTCCCATTATATCACCTGCCGATTATTCATCTCCTTTCGCAACCAGACTGGTTGCTTGTCTGCGGCCTCTGCCCTCCTGATGGTTCACGAACCCTTCC
>JANMSG010000711.1:0-13535 GCA_031389065.1 Acidobacteriota bacterium
GCCTCTCGCTTTTTGTGGCAAGCTCGCTAAAATAATTTTGATCCAACTCATTTGCGAGCCGTTATGAAAGGCTATGAATGATCAAACAGATTCCAGCGCCAACCTCACGCCGCGCCGCAAAGGCATGGCAGTCGCCTCGAAAGTTATTGGGATTATCAGCTTTATTACCTGTGGCTTTTTCGGGGTCGGCACGATTACCGGACTGGTGCTTGGCATTATCGCGCTCGTGAGGGCGAAAAAGCAGCCTGAACTTTACGCAGGTGAAGAAGAGGCAAAGGAAGGTATTGAGTTCAGCGCACTTTCTTTTATCAGCTTAGTAATCATCGTGGTGGTAAGCCTGTTCTATTTTAGAATGCCACAAGACAGAGCGCGTGAAATGGCTGCGATGAGAGAGGTACAAGCCATAGGCACCGCGCAACTTCAATATTCAGTAACCAAAGGAAAAGGCAAGTTTACCAACCTACATACTCTGGGTCAGGAAGGGCTTATTGATTCGACCCTCGCTACAGGACAAAAAGGCGGCTACATCTTCACTTCAGAGTCAGTAGAAGGTGGCGACAAACCGATGCACGACACGACAGCCAGACCAAGCATCACAGGGATGTTCGGTATCGGCAACCGGTCTTTCTATTCAAACGAGACCTTCATAGTTTATGATGTTGACGGCGGCGAACCGCCAAAGGCAACACTAAGGAACCGAATCCCTGAAAAAGGCAGTCCTTTACAATAATGAATGCAGATAAAGAAATGACCTCGCAAAAAACCATTCTGTTATTACTTGTCTTACTGCTCGGCGCGGTTTTTATGAGCGCGGCAAACTATGCATCTAGCGCTCAAGTCATCACCTCAAGAAGCGGCAAGACTTTAGTCATCGCTCATCGTGGCGGCGCCAAAGAATCTACCGAAAACACTATCGAAGCCTTTCAACGCGCCGCCAGGATTGGTGCCGACGGCATCGAAACCGATCTTCGTTTGACTCGCGATGGTGTAGTCATTATTTATCACGATGATATCTTCGGGCGCGTCGAAGGCTTGCCGAAACCGCTGCAAACGCGCCCTGTTGCAGAGATGACCTATGCGGAACTGCGCGCCAATAGACTGCAAGGTGTAGGCGACGATTCCGGCAATCGCCATGTGCCGACGCTTGAAGACCTTCTGACAAAAGTGAAAACAGGGCTTTTGAATATTGAATTGAAACGCTCTCCGAAGTTCGATGACCTGGTTGATAAAACCATAGCGATTCTCAAAGGCTCGCCCGCGCTTGACCGCGTAGTTTTAGAAGCCCCCGATTTGAAGACCTCTGAGAAACTCCGAAAGGAACTGGGCGAACGAGTAAAGCTTCACCTCAATCCGGGCTACGATACGACCGTTTCTTATCAGGAATCTTTAGAGAAAGTTTTGAAATTCAAACCGCACTCTATCTCTGTCAATTACAAAAAAGTATCTCTGGAGTTAATCGAAAAAGCGCATAACTCAGGCGTAGAAGTTTGGGCATGGACTTTGGATTCACCCGAATGGGCGCAAGCTCTCCGGCAACTCGGTGTTGACGCAATCAAAACAGACGTGCCGACCAAACTCATTGAGGCATTCAGAAGACAGCGATAATTTTGCAAACGCCCATCGTTCTGCGCCTGCATCTGAAAGCTTCCTTGTATCGCTTGGGCTACCTATTTTTTCTTGAACTTTGCGTTTGCTTCTGTAGCAGCTTGTTGAAGCAATTCCGCTTGTGCTGCTGAAATTTCAATTTTAGAGATCGTCTTTGAGTGAATCTTCAAATGTGAAGGCAGGCCAACAGGCGATTGTCCGTACAATTGCTCATAGATGACGAGTGCCGCCAGGTATGAACCGGCCGGCGAAGGATGCAACCCATCGGGCGAATACAATTTCAGATTTGCGTCGCGTCGCCAAGCCGCGCGCCACGCTTCGCCTACGGGAAAAAGCGCGCCGTTCACTTCATCGGCTGCCAAACGGTAAGACTCGCTCACTCTATCGAAATCATTGAAGCGGGCGACAGAGGGCCAGACCATATACAAGGCGGGTTTCGCTCCCATGCTGCGAATATCTGCCGCAAAGCGCCGCGCATATTCAAGCAGCAGGGCGCGGCTTTCGGGCAAGGCAGAAGGTCCCTGTTGCAGGACGACGAAATCCCATTTCTGTTTGGCAATTGCCTTGCGCGCTTCGCCCTGATTCCAATGGTCTTGCAGACTGAAATCAGGAAGGGCAATTGATTGATAGATGAAGCGTTTCTGCTTTGTCGCTTCTGCCAGAGCCGCGACCATCGCCGGCAAGTCGTTTGTGTACGTCAGGCTATTGCCGATGAAAAGCACGCGCAACTCATCACTTGATTTCTGCCCTTTGGAAATCGCGCTGCCGCAAAACCCCACAGCCAAAAACAACACAGCGAGGACAGCTTGTCGCATCCACGTCGGTTTATCGGCGCAATTCTTCAACAGTTGTTTCACCATGTCCCTCACTTTATAAGTTCTGATTGCCTGAAACAACTCATCGGTAGAGTTCCTATAATGTACCGTAGACTGTCCAGTATGCGGTAGTCTAGCGCCAAGAACACACAGAAAAACCAGCGGGCTTTGCTTCGAGTGTGCCGCAGACTGGACAGTCTACGGTACATTGCCTATCCTCAAGGATTCATTTAGGAAAGCTTTTGGCGCGCCATTCACTTCGTTGCTGCCAAAAGCTATTTTTTCAGGCGCTTAATCAGGACGAGCCTCAATGATTGCAGGCTCGTGTTCTGCGTCTATGGTGGTCATCTCAGCGATCAACATCTTTTCACATTCGGCAACCGTGCTTTGCTCTTGGGTCGGATGAAGGTTCTTATCAATCGCGTCTTCGCTTCCTTGTTTACTGGTGCTGGCAGGAAGTAAAAAGCCTGCCACCAAAGCTAACGCGGCAAAGACGGCGCCGACGATGAAGACGTTGTGCAGGGCGTGCGCGAGTGCGCCTTCCATCGAATGCAACAGCGCAGGCGGAAGTTGCGCGCGCGCCGCAGGCTCTATCAAATCGCTGGGGTTATGCACGATTCTTGCGACTTCGGCTTCGGGCAAGCCGCTGGCTCTTTGAATCTCCGCTTGCTGCGATGCCAAACCCATCGTCAACATCGTTCCCATCACGGCTACGCCAATGGCACCGCCTATCGAACGCGAGAATTGCGTGAGCGATGTGGCGATGCCTAATTGATGGCGCTCGACAGAATTTTGCGTAGCCAGAACCAGTGTCAAGACCACAAGTCCCATGCCTGAACCCATCAAGGCTATATCGGCAAGCAACACCCAGCGCGGCGTAAATTGGGTGATTTTTGAAAGAATGGCGAAACTCACGAATACAAACACGAGGCCTATAATAATTGTTGGGCGATAACCGATTTTCAACATTAACCGTCCGCCGATGATGGCCAAACTTACCCAGCCAAGCAATAAGGGCGTAAGCACTACGCCTGCTTCTGTGGCGCTGCCGCCGAGCGTACCTTGCACGAAAAGCGGAATGAAGGTGAGCGCTCCGAACATCGCCGTGCCCATCAGAAACCCTGTCAGTGAGCCGTAAGCGACAATGCGATTGCGAAAGATTGAAAATGGGATGATCGGCTCGACAGCCTTTTGCTCTGTGCGTATGAACATCACACCAAAAACGATTGCCCCGATAGCCGCAGCAATCATCAGCGGATTTCGCCATGCCTGCATATCGCTCAAGACGATTAGCAAGAGCGTAGTTGATATGAATAGATAGCTCGCACCGGCATAATCAATGACCGGCTTGGTGGTTTTTGCAGGCTCTTTCAAAGCCAACCCGACGACGAAAGCCGCAGCCAGCCCGAAAGGAATGTTGATATAGAAAACCCATCGCCACGAAAAATGCTCTGTGATAAAACCGCCCGCGAGCGGTCCTAAAATCGAAGCCAATCCCCACATGAGGCTGAAAAGACCTTGTATTTTCGCTCGTTCTCGCAAGGTGTAGATGTCGCCGTTGATCGTCATGCCAATTGGAATGATGCCGCCCGCGCCCAGTCCTTGCACGGCGCGAAAAATAATCAACCACCATATATTGGTTGACGCTCCCGAAAGCACCGAGCCGATGAGAAAGATGATAACGGCTAACATGTAGAGCGATTTTCTTCCGAGCAAATCCGACAGTCTCCCCCATACAGGAACCGTGACGGTAGAGGTCAGGATGTAAGCGGAGAAGACCCAGCTATAAACATTCAATCCGCCGAGCGACGCGATGACGGTTGGCATCGCTGTGCCGACGACGGTGGTTTCGAGCGCGGCAAGAAACGAGCCTAGCATAATGCCTGCCGTTACGGCGCGGCGGCGATTGAGCGACAGACTGACATTGGGTTTTTCTTCCGGAGTGATTTTTAAATTGCCTGTTTTACTCTTCATTGCAATTGGATGAGGTCTTGTGGAAACGGTTCTTTCGGTAAAGTAAGCGTGACAAGCTTTGCGCACACGGGACAACGAAGACGGCGCAAGTGACGCCCCTTTTGAAAGCGTACATTGATTGTCGCATCGCATACGGGACATTCGACATCAACGTAACCGTCATCGTCTGTTTCTTCTTCGGATTTATATTTTCGCTTGGTCAAAACGGTATTTCCATCTCTGTCGGATAGCCGAGTTCTTGCCAACGCTTCCAGCCGCCATCCATCGAAATCACATTTGTGTAGCCCATCTGTTGTAGCACATCAGCAGCAAGCGCCGAGCGATACCCGCCGCCGCAATACAAAATAATTTCCGCGTCGTGGTCTGGGATCGTCGCTTCAACGTCGCGTTCAATAATGCCTTTGCCAAGATGAATCGCGCCTTCGGCGTGACCGGCTTGCCATTCTTTATCTTCGCGCACATCAACAAAGTGAAACGCTTCGCCCGCTTCCTGCTTTTGTCTGACGACTTCCGGCGTCGTCTCTGTCACGCGACTCTTTGCGTCGTTGACGATTTTTAAAAATCCTTCCGAATGTTCCATCTCTTCTCCAGTGCTGAGGACTGAGGACTGAGGACTGAGGAAATAACAGATGCGGCTGAAGAGTGATAATTACAAAATGAAATCTTATCGCTGTGCCGCTCAGTCCTCAGTCCTCAGTCCTCAGTCCTTGGGTAGTAAATAATCTCTATTTCGTTGCCGCTGGGGTCTTCCAGATAGGTCGAAGCGGTGCCGTCACGGTGCGGCGCGACAACGCGATTATGCTCTTTGGCGAGGCGTTCCAACTCTTCACGCGAGTTGATTCGCATACCGAAATGCTGCGGGTGTTTGCCGGTTGGCGATAGCAGTGCGATGCCTCTGCCTTCGACGTCGCGCAACATCGCCCAATCGTGATAAAGCGTTTCGAGCTTGAAGCCAAGCCGCGCGTAAAAATTAATGTCCGTGTCCATATCACGCGAAAACACTGCTACATGATCTAAAGGCGCTTGTGTCATGTTTTCCCCCCTCCTTACAAAAGAGTATTCCATCATACTGCTCTGGAGCAGCATTATCAATTTAGGCGGCGACACGCGCTTGACCCTTGGCGTATAAAAACCATAGAATCGCTCGCAATTAAAGATATTTCTAAACATCTATAACCCAGTGGAATGAAATCATTTTCAGGGAGCCTCGTTTATGCAAAGAAAAAAAATGTTTATTGCGATAGCCCTTACTCTGGTTTTAACCATGAGCGCCTTGGCAAACGGCAAAGACAAACTCACGGTTGACCTGTATATGGATTGGGAATTCGTCAGCGCGCCGCAAATTTCGCCCGATGGCAATCAGATTGTTTATACGCGGCGTTGGACGGACAAACTCAACGACAAATACGAATCCGATGTCTGGGTGATGAATTCGGACGGCAGCAAAAATCGCTTTTTACTCAAAGGCGGCGCGCCGCTCTGGTCGCCAGATGGGAAACGTCTGGCATACGTAGCGCAAGGTCTGCCCACAGGCTCACAACTTTTCGTCAAGTGGATGGATACAGGTGAAGAGACGCAACTGACCAGAGTCGAACGCGGCGTGAGCAATTTTCAATGGTCGCCCGATGGCAAACGAATAGCTTTCAATATGTCTGTTCCCTCGCAACAAAAATTTAAAATCACTATGCCTGGGCGTCCTGCGGGTGCGAAATGGATAGACCCGCCGCGCGTCATTGACCGTCTGGATTATCGCGCTGACGGCGCAGGCTACCGTCCAGACGGCTTCTCGCACATCTTCGTTATACCCAGCGATGGCGGCACACCCAAACAATTGACAGAAGGCGACTACAATCATGGTTCGCCCGAATGGACCGCCGATTCACAAACCATAATCTTTAGCGCAGCGCGTCGCCCTGATTTCGAATATGACCGCGCAGGCTCGGATATCTACGCGCTCAACATCAGTAGCGCTCAGATCAAACAACTGACAGATCGCAAAGGTCCCGACGGCAGCCCTGCGGTTTCGCCCGATGGCAAGATGATAGCCTACACCGGCAACGATTTCAGCACTGACACCTACTCTGTATCGAGGCTCTATGTGATGAACCTTGACGGCGCAAACAAACGCGAGCTTACGACTGCCTTAGACCGCGCGCCCGGTGATTTGATTTGGGCAAATGACAGCAGCGGCATCTATTTCACAACCGAAGACAAAGGCTCAAACAATGTGCTATGGATTGCCGCAAAAGGCGGCGCAATCACCCAGGTGACGAAAGGCGTTCATCAAATCAATCTGACTTCAATAGCTGCAAATGGACTGGCTGTCGGGACGCTCGCAAGCGCCCATGAGACGGGCGATGTCGTCGCCTTCAACGTCAAAAATGCTTCGCTTAAAAAATTGACAGACGTGAACGGCGATTTGCTGGAAGGGCGCAAACTCGGTGCCGTTGAAGAGGTTTGGTACGATTCGGTTGGCGGTATGAAAGTGCAAGGCTGGATCGTCAAGCCGCCCGATTTCGAGGCCTCGAAAAAATACCCTTTGATTTTATACATACACGGCGGGCCCCACACGATGTATGGCATCGGCATGAATTTCGAGTTTCAAAATCATGCCGCTGAAGGCTATGTTGTCTTATACACCAACCCGCGAGGCTCAACCGGCTACGGCAAAGAATTCGGCAACGCCATCAATAACAACTACCCCGGACAGGATTACGACGATTTGATGAACGGCGTGGATGCTGTGATCAAGAAAGGCTACATTGACGAGCGCAATCTGTTTGTCTGCGGTGGCAGTGGCGGGGGGGTGTTGACTTCATGGATTGTCGGTCACACGAATCGCTTTGCCGCAGCGGTGGTGATGAAACCTGTGATTAACTGGTATAGCTTCGTAGGTACAACGGACGGTTCTTCATGGTATTACAATTTCAAGAAACTGCCTTGGGAGGACCCTGCGGAGCATTTGCGGCGGTCGCCGATTACCTATGTCGGCAATGTCACAACGCCTACGATGCTGATGACCGGCGAGTTGGATCTGCGGACGCCTATGGAGCAGACCGAGCAATATTACCGCGCTTTGAAATTGCGCAAAGTTGACACGGTGATGGTTCGCATCAATGACGAATATCACCCCTTCAACGCGACGCCGCGCCATCCGTCGAACCGTTTGAATCAGATTTTATATTTGCGCGGCTGGTTCGAAAAATACCGAAAGAAATAGCGATTTGGGGTTCCGCCTTTACGTGCCTTATCAGAAAAACAAGCGGAATGAGCGGAGAAGACTTGCATCTTCATTCATTCCGCTTGGGTGTTTGCTTATGTTACAATGCGAACAATCTGGAGGCGAACGATATGTCTGTTGATACACTTGAACAAGTAAAAAGTTTGATAGACAAATTATCGCCTGTTGAACAAGAGCGACTGCTTGAATACCTGAAGCCGAGGGTTAAGCAAGAGAGCAAGCCTCCTCAAAGCAGTGATATTGAATCTCACAAGGGAAAATCATTGGAGGAGTATCGTCGAATAAGAGACGAGGTTGTTGCCCGAAAAACCAGGCAGGTTGAGCCAACTGCTTCCAAAGGAATTTCTTTGGAAGCAGCGTTCCGAAGGAGCGACGACCTTGCTGCCAAAGAAGACCCAAATTATGAAACCATGACAGAGGAATTTTTAAGGACTCGGCGATAATTCCATGTACACGATAGATGCAAGCGTATGGATTAGCAGTTTTGATCCCCTTGATCCGAGTCACCTATCCAGTAGAGAATTGACACTTTTCTTGAGAGACAGCGATATTCCTGTCTTTGTGCCGAATCTCGTTTTTGTTGAAATCACCGGAGCGATTAGGCGAAGAACTGGCAGTCAAGGTGAAGCCGAAATTTTTGCTGAGTCAGTAAGAGGTTCGTCTAATTTAGCTGCCCTGCCTTTAGATGAAATTATAGAGCAGCAAGCCTCAAGACTCGCTGCCGAACAAGCCTTGCGCGGCGCAGATGCGGTTTATGCCGCAGTGGCTTTTCACTACGAATGCACGTTAATAAGTTTGGACAACGAACATTTAACCCGCCTCGTCGGAGTCGTAGAAACCCGCACACCGACAGCTTTGATGGCGGAATTAACGCCGCCGCAAGAACAAAGCCAATAGTAGCCCCCAACGAATCTTGAGATACCAAAGGCTGTTGCAATGCAACGCCGCGTCACCTATCGAACCGATTGAATCAGATCTTGTATTTGCGTGGCTGGTTCGATAAGTATAAAAAGAAATAGTTATTCGGAGTTCCCGACTTTTTCGTAAGCAAGCGGAATGCCTGGAGAAAACTTGCATCTTCACGCATTCCGCTTTTTATTTTTATCATGCTACAATCCACAACGTTTGGAGGTAAACGATATGGCTGAAAATAAACTTACCCAGGTAAAATTCTTAGCGCTGCAACTGACTCCGTTTGAGCAAACGCAACTATTAGAATTTCTAGCTCAACGAATCGGTCATGCAATCAAATCTACCCAGCCTGATAATGCCGAAGAAGCGGCTCGGAAAAAAAAGTTGGAGGAGTTCCAACAATTAAGTAACAAAATCGCTGCTGAGATCGCTGCAAACGATGACCCGAACTCTGAAACGATGACCCAAGAGTTTTTGAGAACACGGCGTTGATGCGATGTTTACGATAGATGCAAGTGTCTGGATAAACCGGTTTGACCCACGCGAGGGCGATCATGAGATTAGCCGTCAATTAATTGAACTGCTCACCACATTTAATGTGCCTGTCATCGTTCCTAATTTGGTTTTTATTGAAATTGCAGGAGCCATCAGTCGAAGGCATAACGACCCGGATGGCGCACAAAGATTTGCAAACAGTGTGAGAGGTTTGTCGAATCTGATAGTGATAGAACTTGATGATGAACTGGCGCAACAGGCACTAACGCTGGCAGCGCAACAAAGACTGCGTGGCGCCGATGCCATTTATGCTGCGGTAGCCATTCAGCAGACCTGCTTTTTAATCAGTTTGGACAATGAACATTTAACTCGCCTCGTCGGAGTCGTGGAAACGCGCACACCAACAGCTTTGATGGCGGAATTAACGCCGTCGCAAGAACCAGGTGAATAGTAGCCCAAAGTTTACGCCGGCGTTTGTCACTAAACCCTCCCTTACGGCACGGCATCTGAGCGTTGTTAGCCTGGAAGCGCCTGATCAGGAAAACCAGCGGAACGAGCGGAGAAGACTTGCATCTTCACGCATTCCGCTTTTTATTTTTATCATGCTACAATCCAGAAAGTTTTACGAAAAAAATCAAAATCGTAATTCGGAGCCTATGAAAACAACTATTAAACACACTCTTGTTGTCGCGCTTTGCTTTTTTACCGTTTCTGCATCGCCGACGAACTTTGCTCTGCAAACCAAATCGCGAATCACCATTGCTTCAAACGTCAGAGCGCGCGCTTTGCCCAACACCTCGGCAGAAGAAGTGACGAAACTTCAAATCGGCACCATTGTTCAGGAGTTAGAGCAATCTCCTGCGAAAGAAAAAATCGGCAACGGGGAAGATTATTGGTACAAAATCGCTTTGCCAGGCGGCAAAGAAGGCTGGGTTTTCGGTTCGTTCACTCTGCCATTTGCCGCTAACAATCGCGCCGAAATTTATAAGCGAATTGCCGCAGATAGATTAAAAATCAAAGACGCAAATTTTGCTGACTCCGCAGACCTGGCGCGTTTCTTGACGATTTCGATGACAGAAGTTGCCGATAAAAATGCGCTGGCATGGATAGAGTTGGCGCGCCTGTTGGCGATGAAACAAGCAGGCGATGCGATTCCAATTGATAAACAAGAGCAGCCTCCTTACAAAGCCTGGCTCAAAGCAAACGAATCAAGTTTGGTTTACAGCGAGCCTTCCGCTACCTGGTTAATCAAGTCTGACCTCTTCTGGAATCTGCAAAAGAAATATGTTGCGCTAGCCATCGCCGACCAGATCGCCTGGGAAGGCGCGAAAAATTATTTGCCCGGCGAATGCGAAGGGTATGTACCTTGTCACCTGGGCGCATTGAATTTGATGGACGGGAAATATTTGAAGCTGTATCCGAAAGGCGCACACGCCTCAGAAGCCTTAGCCAGTATCATCGAAACGCTCGAAGGTTTAACCGAGTCGCTGAAATCCAGCGAAAAACCCGATGCCACAGACCGCAAAGAAGCGAAACCATCAATCGTTGGATTGCAAGCAGCAATCAGCAAAACTACGGACAGCAAAAAAGCCAAAGCTCTGCAAATGCTGGCTCAGTTCGAGCGGCATTATCGTTGAGTCTTCGAAGTTTTGGAAGTGATAAGCGTATGAATTTTGCCTGGAGTGTAGTGAGTTTTGAAAGCCTTTAAAAAACCGTGTCGTATGAAAATCAAGAGAGCGAGTTGCAAATCACGCAACGACAAGATGGCGTAATCGTTGTCGAAGGCGAGTTAAATCATCGTAACGCCGAAGTGTTTCAAAGCGCTCTTGATTCGTTGAACATTGAACCAAACGGCGAAATCGTTTTTGTTATGTTCGGCTTTGATGTGGACGATGGCATTGCTGTCGTGACGGCAATAAACGCGCTGCGTGATTTGCTCAAACGTGTGAGTAAAGTGAAATTGATCGGCGCGCCGCAGATTCTCTGTCACAACATCTACCGCGTAGGAATGCTCGAAACCGGCAATGACATTGAGTTAATTGATATGCGCGAAGACGAACCTTACGGATGATTCCTCGGGTCTTCCAAAGTGAGTCCTTCGGTGGTTGCGGCAATATTCAGTTCATCATCCGAGCTGACGATTGTCAACGTTGGTAAAACTGATGCTCTTGGCGTGGTCCTTGCCAGGACTTTATTTTTAGAATGTATCTCCAAGGCAACGGAAAGCTGTACCGCGTCATAGGCTCTCAGTTTATGCTTTTCTGTCAGATCCATTGCTTGAGAGATTCTATTGCTTGTGATTTCCATTATTTGGTAGTAATTGGCAAAGTCATCTCGAAATTGTTTGATCGCTGTAGCCGCATCGCTTTTTGATATGCCGCCACTGTTTATACCCATTCGCAAACGTTTTGTGATAGCAGCCATAACTTCAACACCTGTAATTTCTGAAATGTAGATAATATTTTGAGAGCTGGAGTCAGTGATGGCGCGCACCCAATCCGTTCCATCTTCCTGCACGTAACGTTTTACCAACGCGCTTGTGTCGAAGAAATAGACAGGCAATTACCTATGCTCCTCTACCAGGATTTCAAGTTATCTACGATCCTCTATCACAGTTTCAGAAAGAGGCTTGCCTTTTATTTTGATAGGCTTACGTTTTTGATATGGAGTGAAATCAGTGATTCGCTTATTAATGCGTTTCAAAGACCCTGACTCAAAAAGCATCTGCGCTAATTGGTCTTCTTTAACCATGCGAAGTTGATTCAATGCATCTGCATTATTAGGGTCTAATTTCAATGCTTTCTCAAGAACTTTCTCGGCATCATCTAAACGTCCAAGTGAATAATACAACTCACCCAAAACAATGCGTGCGCCTGTATTATTAGGCTCGAATTCAAGATAGCGCGTGAGATTTTCTATAGCGGTATTAAAGAAACTTTCTTGCTTTGCTTCATCTGTAGAACCTAAGTTTATATAAACTTGAGATAGCAACAGATATGCTATTGGTTCTTTCTTATCTAGGCTGATGGATTTTTCATATGCTTCTATTGCGAGTCGCCAATGATGCAAATTGCTTTGTATATACCCTAAATATAAATAAATATCTGACTCATTAGGTTTAAGCTTAATTGCACTTCGGATAGCTGCTAATGCCTTCGTCATTTTGTCCAATCGAATATAAAGAAGTCCTAAAATACGATGAAAATAAAAATTTTTAGGAGCACATTTGGCAGCCTTCTCCATATTCATAGCGGCTTTTTGGGAATCACCAGATAGATGGTAAGCTGCGCCTAACAAGAAGTAGGAGTCAGAGGAAGATTCCAATCTAACAAGTTTTCGGTAAACTTCAATTGCACCTTCTGGATTTCCATTTATTATATGCTGATACCCTTGTAAGGATATCTTCTGTGCTAAATCAGAACGAAATTTTATATTCTGATTATTAGGTGCAGAACTGATGATGTCTCCATTCTGTTCAAAGAATAAAGACTCTATCGAAGGAGATAGAGTGGAGGTTAAATCATAATGGCCAGTCTGTAGGTTCATGACTACTCAACTAATAATTCAATGAAGCGCGGGTCGTCTCTGATGCCATCGAAATCGGGGTCGTTTTTGGCGCGAATGGTGTTGAGGGCGCGCATTTTTGTGAAGGTCTCTGCGAGCGCGTTGAGGGCTTGGTCTACCTCATTTTGCAGAGCGTAGACGCAGGCGATGTAATACTTCGTGAACGGGTCGTCTGTGCCTTTGACCAGGCGTTCATCAAATTTTTTGAGGGCACGTTTGAAATAGGTTTCAGCCTTCTCGTCTTCGCCTTTTCGTAAATACGCCGCACCGGTCTTTTGATCCAACTCAATCAAACTTCTTTCGCGCAGCGCGTGGTCGCTCGAAGATAAAAACTCGCGCTCTTTTTCGTATTCATTGATCGCTTCGCCGTACAAGCCTTGCCTGTAGAACACGTACCCGAGCCGCGAATGCGCACCGACGACTTGCAAGCCCTCTTTGCCGGAAATGAACTTTTCCTGCAATTCGATGGCCTGTCGTGCCGCCAGTTTGGCGCGCCGGTAATCGCCGCGAATGGTGTACAAAAATGCCAGTTGCAGATAGGCGTAGCCTTGATCCGGGTTGAGCGTTAAGGCATGTTGCAATTCTTCGATGCCTTTATCAATCATGCCTTTGCCAACCCAATAGGCGCGCGCCAGGGAAGCGTGCGCGCCGGCGTTGTTGGGCTCAAGCCTGATCGCCTCTTCGATGGCTTCAATCCCTTCATCGAATCTGCCCAAGCTGTTGTAAGCGCCGCCCAGCCATTGATAGGCGTGCGAAAGTTTCGGGCTTAATTCAATGGCTTTCTTCTCCAACTCAATCGCTTTATGCGAAAGTTCCGGAATGCTTAAAAAGCTGCCTTTCAAATCATAGACTGCGCCCAGGGCTGCCCAGGCGCGCGCATAATTTGCATCGTGTTCAATGGCTTTTTCGAAGTAATAAATGGCGCGGTC
>JANMSG010000723.1:0-8351 GCA_031389065.1 Acidobacteriota bacterium
AGCCGCACCGCGCATAATTGTCTGGCAAAGATGTATATGGGTTTGCACAAAACCCGGCAACACAGCGCAGCCCCTTGCGTCTATCATTTCGAGGTCAGAATGCTCGTCGATAATTGAATCTTGCCTGGCGTGTTGATTGCGGTTTTGTTTCGATGAATCATCTCTTTCGATGATTCGTTCGATGCGACCTTTGCGAATTAAAATGTCTGCCTGACGTACCCTGTCGTTTGCATCAACGGTTACGATTGTGCCACCTTTGATTAAAATTGCATTACTCATATTTCATCAACCTTCTAAAGCGCGGGATATGATAAGAAGTTCAGCGCAACAGGTCAACGAAAGTTTAGCATTAGGATTTATACTAGAAATGTACAGTAGACTGTCTAGTCTGCTGCGATTCTGGTTTGCAAGCCATTTGGCACCCCCTAGAAAGCTGCGTTGAGCAAATCAACCGCAGGTTAGACAACCTACGGTACACTGCTCACATAAGTCCTATTCTAATCAATCCAACTTGAAAACCCTGCGCGCATTCTTGAAGAGGAAATTGTCTCTGGCTTCATCGGGTAAGTTGAGTTCATAAACTTGCTCGACACATTTTTCAAGTGACAACTGAGGAAAGTTTGTGCCGAATAAAACTTTCTGTTTGCCATAGCTTTTCATAAATTGAATCAACTGCGGCGGATAGTAGCGCGGCAAATAAGCGGACGTATCGATAAAAACATTTTCATGTTTCCAAGCCAAGCCTATCATTTCATCAGTCCAGGGGTAGCCTATGTGACCACCGACGATTTTCAATTCAGGAAAAATCAAGGCGACATCATCAAGGTAAGGTATCGGACGGCCTGTCTCGGAAGGCATCAAAGGACCTGTGTGTCCGACCTGTGTACAAAACGCAATGTCCAGTTCGATACATTTCACATAGAGAGGGAAATAGAATTTGTCATTGGGCGGGCGATTCCAAAGCCACGGGACGATACGCAGAGCTTTAAAGCCCAACTCTTTGACGGCGCGTTCCAATTCGCGCACCGCTTCAACAGGTTTTTCAAGATTGACTGCCGCAACGCCTGCGAATCTCTCAGGGTATTGTTGAATCATCTGAGCCACTTCATCGTTGTGAAATACCCATTGATTGGGACGATGCCAGGCTGAGAGCATCAATTTATTAATCCCAGCGCTGTCCATCGCCTCGATGATTTGCTCTGTTGCGATTCCCGTTTCGAGGATTGCGGCAGAGCCTGATTGTTTAAAAAGCCTGATAATTTCGGGCATTTTGGCAAAGCCTTCTTTATTTGCAGGCTGCGCCCAGGCATCTATGATTTGCTTGGTTCTGATCAAAGTCTACCTCCATTTTCCATTTATATTTTCCTTTCCTGTCGCATTGTATCCGTTCGGACAAATGTTTATACTTTGCTTCTGCCTTTCTGAAAAAAAATACACTTAAGGAGAAAAATTATGAAGAAAATTTTGTTTTCAACCTTGCTATTGATTTGTGTCATGGCTCAGATCGCTTCGGCGCATGACCCACGGACTGTTGCCAAAGACTTCTCTCACTCGATGACCATTGATGGCGCAGGAAAGCTTACGCTCAGCTACAAATCTATGCACTGGAATGAACCAGCCTATCTCAACCTGAAAAAGAACGAAACCCTACGCACACGGGTTGTCGGCTCGCTCTGGAAAAACATCGGAAAATTCGAAACGGAATTCGATGTTGTGATTTCCGGCGTGAAAGTGCCAAAGGGAACCTATAACTTCGGTCTCTGGTTCGGTGCCAACGACGACTTCAAACTCGTGCTCGGCGCGGGCGGCAAGGACTTGACACTTGACTTAACAACCGCAGGCGATGGATCGCTTGTAGAGTATTTGACATTTGATTTGCGACCCACAGCCAAAGCCGATACGTTCACCATCGAAGGACGCGGCGGCAAATTCCGTTCGTCAGCCAGTGTTCAGGTTCCTTACTTATCAGAGCACGCTCATCCCGTAGAGAAAAAGAACTAACGAATTACGACCATTTATACCCGGCAACCAGAAGAACACGAAGGAAACAAGCAAAAGATTTTCTTCGTGTTCTTCGCATTCTTCCATACAAAATGAGGTTCAATGTCCCGCGCTCTTTCTCACCTTATCAAGTTAATCGTTGCCCTCGTTTTAACAACCAACTCCTTATCTGTTTTCGCGCAAACGCCTGCACAGGAGTTATCAGCGCCACCTGTGCAATGGCCGCGCAGTCACAATTTCGACGTTCAGCATTATCGCATCAAAATCAGTTTTGACTGGAAAGAAAAATCGGTCACCGGCGAAACGACCATCACACTCAAGCCTTTTCAAAACGACTTGAGCGAAGTGGAATTCGACGCAGGGCAGATGGACATCACAGGGGTCAAACTCGCGAACGGAATATCGCTCAAGTTTCGCTACGTAAATCATCAAAAGCTCATTGTCACGCTCGATAAAAAATACGCGGCGAACAAGAATCTCTCTCTCACCATTAATTATGTTGCAAATCCCGTCAATAGTCAGGCGATTGCTTTCATCACACCTACCGATACGGACAAATCGCGCCCCTATCAGATATGGTCGCAAGGCGAAGCGCAGACCAATCATTACTGGTTCCCTTGCTATGACTATCCTAACGACAAAGCGACGAGCGAACTGATCGCAACCGTCGAAGACAAGTATCAGGTGATTTCCAACGGCAAGCTCATAAATGTTCAAACCAATCCCGCGAAGAAGACGAAGACTTTTCACTGGTTGATGAATCAACCTTTTTCGAGTTACCTGATCTCCATCATCATTGGCGAATATGTAGAAGTGAGAGATCGCTTCAAGCAGACGCCCGTCAGTTCTTTCGTCTACAAAAATCAAGTGAAAGAGGCTCGTGTATCTTTAGGCAAACTACCGCAGATGGTGGCGCTCTTTTCAAAGAGACTCGCCTACGATTATCCATTTCCGAAATACGCACAGATTATGGTGCGCGATTTTCCGGGCGCTATGGAGAACATCACTGCAACGACGATGACCGACACAGTGGTTCACGATAAACGCGCGCATCTTGATTTATCTTCCGATGATTTGATGGCTCACGAACTGGCGCATTCATGGTTTGGCAATCTCTTGACCTGTAGAGATTGGGGCGAATTGTGGCTCAACGAATCCTTTGCAACTTTTATGCAAGGCGTTTGGACAGAACACGACAAAGGTAAAGATGATTACCTTTATGAAATGCACGGCAATCAGCAAGGCTACTTCCAAGCTTGGAATAACGGCACGCGAAGACCCATCGTGACCAAACTCTACAATGACCCCGACGCGCTTTTCGATGCGTATGCTTATCCTCGCGGCGCGGCTGTGGTGAATATGTTGCGTTTCGTTTTAGGCGAAGAGAGGTTCTGGAAAGCGATCCGTCACTATATCAAAAAACATCAATGGCAAAACGTAGAGACCCAACAACTGGTCGTCGCCATTGAAGAAGCGACAGGGCAAAACCTGCAATGGTTCTTTGACCAGTGGCTCTACAAGATGGGTCATCCTGAATTTGAAATTACCTCGATATATGACGAGAGCACAAAGACCGTAAAGCTTACCGTAAAACAGACGCAAAAACCTGACGAGACAAGAAAGTGGTATGAATCTACAGTGTTTTTCACCATGCCCGTTGACGTGGCAATCACCACCGCATCGGGCGAAAAAGTGAACCGCGTTATCATAAATAAAGCCGAACAGGTTTTTTCATTTCCGGTTGATGCAAAGCCTCTCATAGTGAATTTTGACAGAGGCAACTACCTCATCAAGCAAGTGAAATTCAATCGCAGTGATACGGAGCTAGCTTATCAACTGCTGCACGATTCGGATGTGATGGGACGGACGCTTGCGGCGATTGAGTTGAAGTCGCGAATGAGCGAGGCGGTTACGAAAGCGCTTACAGAAGCCGCGACCAAAGACAAATTTTACGGCGTTCGTTTGGAAGCCACTCACTCTTTGTCTGAGATGAAAACCGACGCATCGAAAGCCTCCCTGCTCGAAGTTTTGAAAGACAAGAATTCGCGAATTCGTCGCGCAGCAATCAAAGGCTTAGGCGATTTCCATGACGCCAGTCTCGCAGATACTTTCATACATATCATCAACTCAGACCCAAGCTATTTCGCCATCGCGGACGCAGCGCTAGCCTTAGGACAAACAGCTTCACCGAAAGCTTATGACGCTTTGCTTGCCGCATCGAAAATGGATTCGTGGAAGGACACGATTCGCGCCGGAGCGCTTGGCGGGCTTGCGGCTTTGCAAGACTCGCGCTCTTTAGAGATCGCATTGCAGAACGCCGCTGCTGGCAATTCCATAGAAGTTCGTTCGCAAGCGATGACCTTGTTAGGAGCAATTGGCAAGGGAAATCCCAAAGCCTTTGAATCATTAATCGCCGCGTTGAAAGAAGAATCGTCATCGCTGCAATTGAGATTCAGCGTCTTGAATGCGATTACCATGCTTGGTGATGCGCGGGCGATTCCCGTTCTCGAAGAGGCTTTGAAAGAGCCGGGACTGCCACCCTTCGCAATCAGTTTCATAAACAACACCATCAATCAGTTAAAGAATCCGACGAAGGATTAGGTTTTTAAGAGTAAGTCTGTAAGTCTTGCGTCCGGTGTCCGACGGCGAAAATTCCACATAATCACATTGGGTCATGCCTCAAGCAGATGATTCATAGTTAGACGCAGAGCCAGCAGTGCGCTTGAATAGGAAACTGGAACACTAGCGGACGAGCGGTGTCTAATATGGTGTATGATGTTTGTTTCTCAGATGGAGGAGATACACTTATGAAATTGAGTCGGATTCTTCCCTTAACTCTCTGCTTTCTGTATTCGGCACTCACTGCATCAGGTCAAGGTGCGCACGTCACCTTTGGAGGGCAATCAAAATATGCTGCTACGAAGAGCTATAACAAGGGTAAATTTGCTGCCAGACAGGATCTAAGAAAGGGAAGAATTAAAATAAAGAGCTTTGGCTACATTGAAGGCTATGAATATGACTACAGCCAGATATTGAAAAACGAATATAAAATAGAACTGGATTGGGTCGCTGCCTGTGTACTGGGTCCAAGCCTTGTTAACGAGGTGTCCGGCTACAACTCAGTAATGATGCCGGTAATCAAAAGGAAGTTTGGCAAAGGGGTACTAGAAGCCGCAGAAAAACGCGCAATACAATCGAACAGGGGTCAACAAGTACCTCTAGAATACTTTCTCAACCCGTCTCTTCCGAATCCGACAATTCCTATTCTAGCCTTGCCAATGGTTGATTTACCTCCTCCGCCTCCACCACCACCTCCGAAAAAGGAAGAATCAGAGAGCGGAATTGAAGCACCGGCAAACTGCGACTAATGATCGGTTCGACTGGAGCACGCGACAATGTCGGTCAAAGAAACATTGGCTTAAACAGGTCAGACGCCTGACACCGGACGCAAGACTTACAGACTTGATTCCAGGCATCGAACGATTCAGCTGAAACATCTGACTTTCGTCTCTAGTATCCTATAGACACTGCTTATCCACTGCGATAAACTGAATAGGTTTATTTGAATCAGGCTGCATATAAAATATTCGGCTATAATAGTTTTGAGATAGTTTAAGGAGATTTAATTTTGGGAGCATATTTTCAGACCGGCATCGTATTCGTTATCGTTCTCGGCTCGTTGGTTGTCATTCATGAATTCGGGCATTTCATTGTTGCAAAATTTTTCGGCATTCGCGTTGACGTGTTCAGCGTAGGCTTTGGCAAACGCCTTTTCGGCTTCAAGCGCGGCGATACGGATTATCGTTTGAGTCTGGTACCGCTCGGCGGTTATGTAAAAATGGCTGGCGAAAATCTGGATGAAGCAGTCACAGGCGCGCCCGATGAATTTATGTCAAAACCGAAATGGCAACGATTCTGCGTAGCGATTGCAGGCCCTGTAATGAACATTATCACGGCGCTGGCGATTCCTTTCGTAATGGTGATGTTTCATCATGAAGTTCCAGCTTATTTGTTTCAATCCGCCAGCGTCCAAGCCGTTGAGCCGAATTCGCCAGCCTCCAAGGCTGGCATCAAGCCGGATGATGTAATTGTGAGAATTGGCGATCAGGAAAATCCTACCTGGCGCGACGTTGAAGATTATGTTTTCGTGCGCCCTGAACAAAGCGTTCCTGTCACAGTCAAACGCGGCGACGTGTTGAAACAAGTGAATGTGCCAATCGCTACCCGCGAAATCGAAGGAGAAAAGCTAGGCTTTGCCGGATTCAAGCCGGTTGACACAATGATTTTGGTCGCAAGTGTTATCGAAGGTGAGCCTGCCGCCGAAGCAGGGCTCAAAGCAAATGATAGAATCGTCGGTGTAAATGGCAAAGAAGTTGAACAAAATCGTTTTGGAGCGCAGGAAATCATTGACACGATAAAAGCCAGCAAAGACCAGCCGGTAACCTTGAATATCACACGCGACGGTAGTGCCATGGACATCAAAGCCACTCCGCGAGAGACCGGCGGCGTCTATCGTTTAGGATTTAATCAAGGACAGAGCGGCGTGGATATGATTGTCACCAGATTAGGACTGCTTGACGCCTCAAAGCATGCAGTTGATATGAACTGGAGAATCATTAAACTAACCAAGACCGCAATCGGGCAAATCTTTGTAGGAGATCGTTCAGCGCGCGATACTTTGACGGGACCTGTCGGTATCATTAAACTCTCAGGACAAGCGGCAGAAGAAGGCACCTCAACCGTATTGCAATTGATGGCTGTGTTGTCGCTCAATTTGGGCATCTTTAATCTCTTGCCGATTCCTGTGTTGGATGGCGGATTGATTTTCATGCTCCTACTGGAAGCACTTTTAGGATTCTTTGGCTTGCCATTAACCATGCGCGTAAAAGAAAAGATGATGCAGGTCGGTATGGTGATGTTGATGCTTTTGATGGGATTCGTTATTTTCAACGACATATCAAAAATGATTCCTGGCAAAAAAGCGCCAGCACCACAAGTTCAACAACAGGCACCTGCTGATAAGTAATTGAATCGCTATGTAGTAAGGAGAGTGAGTAGAGTTTGGAGTCCCGCCTTCATATGATTCCGTCTGAAAACGGAACTCCAAACTTCTCTCCTGAAAGCGTAATTCTGAACATTTCAATAATTGCCGAAAAATCACAAACACCCCATTGACAGAATTTTCGGAATTTATAACAATTTTCAAGCAACTTGAGGGTCATCAAGCCTCAGGGTTGTTGCTGATAAGCTCTGGCACACAATCTCCCGAACTAGATAATTTGTAACACCGATGAGGTAGTAATGATTAAGAAAAATCTTTCTCTGGTTGTCTCACTCTTCATTTGCGCTTTTCTCTTCATTCCGCAAGCGAAGGTCTCTTCCAATAAACTCATACAAGCTAAGGGAGGTTATGTAGCCAATCAAATTCTCATAAAATTGAAATCATCAGCACGCATATCTATTGACCCTTCGCAACGAGGACGGGGCAGAGTACAACTGGCTAAGGAAATATTGCTCGACAATGGCATTAATGCCGAATCATTGGATAGCGCCGATAGCGACTCACAGAACAGCGCCTACTTAGTAGAGTTTGATGACAAGCTCTCTGTCGAAGAAGCGATAGCGCGCGCCCAAAACGACCCGCGCGTCGCTTATGCTGAGCCCAATCGTTTGATTGAACCTTCAGACAGACAACCCAACGATTCGCGTTTCAATGAGATGTGGTCTTTACTCAACAACGACGTTTTTGGCAAAGCCGGAGCGGACATAGGAGCGACTCGCGCCTGGGATTTAACCACCGGCAGCGACAATGTTGTTGTAGCCATCACAGACACAGGTGTGGATATAGAGCATCCAGATCTTGCCGCCAACATCTGGATCAATCCGAATGAAATCGCCAACAACGGAGTAGACGAGGATAACAATGGTTTTGTAGATGATATAAATGGTTGGAATTTCAAAGACGAGAGTAAAACGGTGTTTGATAGTGTAAGCGGTGATTTTCATGGAACCTTCACCACAGGAATCATCGGGGCGGTTGGCAACAACGGCATAGGGATTACCGGCGTGGCATGGCAAGTGAAATTGATGCCTTTAAAATTCATCTCTAATGGAAGTGGGAATATAGCCGGAGCCATAAAAGCGATCAACTATGCCATAGCGCAAAAGAAAAAAGGCGTTAATGTGCGCGTCATCAACGCGAGTTGGGGACCCGGCAGAAGCGATTGTGCTGACAGCTTTTCTCAGTCTTTGAAAGACACGATCATGGCGGCCGGCGAAGCAGGTATTTTATTTGTGAGTTCGGCAGGTAACGGGGTTTGCGGAACCAGTAGCGGCGACGATCTCGATTT
>JANMSG010000742.1:0-3820 GCA_031389065.1 Acidobacteriota bacterium
CCGAACAGGACATTCTTCGCGTCCTCGTGGACATTGCGGACTGCTTGGCTGGACTCGCTGCCTTGGCCGATCCAGTCGTGCATCGTGACCTCAAGCCGGAAAACTTGATGATCAACCGCGACGGCTACGCGAAGATTCTGGATTTCGGCCTTGCCAAACTCATCGAGCGCAAACGTGCCATCCCGACAGGCAGCGCCGAACGGACAGTGATCCAGGTTCATACGCGTTCCGGCATCATTATGGGGACGATCAAATATATGTCACCAGAGCAAGTGCTCGGGCGACGCGTTGACCTCAGAAGCGACATCTTCTCTTTCGCCGTCGTGCTCTACGAAATGTTGACAGGATGCTGTCCCTTCGCATGTGACAACGACATTGACACGATGCACTCGATCATCCACGACGAGATGAAGCCGCCGCACGCCATCAAGGCGGATTTGCCGCGCTCCTTGCACGCGGTGCTCGCCAGAGCCTTGTCAAAAGAGCCCAAGCAGCGTTATCAAACCATCAAGGAATTTGCGACCGCAATCCGCGCTCTCAAACGCGACCTTGAGTTAGGCAAGACTGCAATCCCTGTCAAAACCAGACTGGTCTTGAAAACCATCAGTGCGGCCTCGCGTCGCGCTCCAAAGATTGATTATGCGAGCGAGTTGAACCAAGCCCAGTACGAGGCGGTAACCACCTCTGATGGTCCCTTGCTCATCGTCGCAGGCGCGGGCACAGGTAAAACCCGTACACTGGTCTATCGCGTCGCGCGACTCATTGAAACAGGGGCGCGACCGGAATCCATTTTGCTTTTGACCTTCACGCGGCGCTCGGCTCAAGGTATGCTGGCGCGCGCCGCTTTGCTTGCTGATGAACGGTGCCAGAGAGTTTCAGGCGGCACCTTTCATTCGCTGGCTCACGCGACCTTGCGCCGCTACGCAGAGCTTGCCGGAGTGCATCGTATGTTTACCGTATACGATCAAAGCGACACCGAAGACTTGATAGACCTGGTGCGTCGGCGGACGGGCCTGACGACCAAAGATCGGTACTTTCCGCGCAAGCGCACCATCAACGCAATCTTCAGCATGGCTGCCAATAAACTGCTCTCCATTGAAGAGGTGGTCAAGTACCATTACCCACAGTTTGTGCAGGCGATCTCGGACCTCGAAAAATTGCTGCAAGCCTTCGATCAGTATAAGCGCGAGCGCCACCTGTTGACTTACGACGACCTGCTCGTTCGCCTGGGCGAAGCGTTAGAGGCGAGCGAGGAACTGCGCTTGAAACTTTCAAACCAGTATCGCTACATCATGGTGGACGAGTATCAGGATACTAACCGTCGGCAGGCGCAGATCGTGCGGCTGATGGCTGCCTCGCACGACAATGTTGCAGTGGTCGGCGACGAGTGTCAGGCAATCTATTCATTTCGCGGCGCGAGTTTCAGGAATATGCTGGAGTTCCCTGAGCTTTTCCCTGATGCGAAGGTGATCAAGCTCGAAGAGAATTTCCGCAGCACCCAACCAATTCTTGATGTAGCAAACACCATTATCAGCGAAGCGAGCGAAGGTTATACGAAGCAATTGTTCTCGCGCATGATCGAGGGAGAGTCGCCCGTGCTGGTCGAAGCCACAGACGAAAACGAGCAGTCGCGCTTCATCGTTCAGCGCATAGAGGAATTGCGCAATGAGGGCGTGCCCTATCTGGAAATGGCTGTGTTGTTTCGCTCCGCTACGCATTCCTTCGATCTGGAAATTGAACTGGGCAGGCACGGCATTCCGTTTCGCAAATTCGGCGGCATCAAGTTCGTCGAATCGGCGCATATCAAGGATGTGCTCTCCTTCCTGCGGGTGGTCGTCAATCCATCAGACACCATCTCCTGGTGCCGTATGCTCAAACTCGTTGACCATATCGGTGATGCGACGGTGCAGCAGATTCTCGATCACCTGGGCGTCGAGAAAAAAGCCTTCCGCACGGCGCGCGCCCGCGAGGCACTGTTTAAGAAGTTGAAAGAATTCCAGGCTAAAGCAAGCTGCAAGGATCAGCTTCTTCGGCTGGCGCACCTTTTGCAAACGGTCGTCGAGCACAAGACAGTGCGCCAGCAGTTTTCAGCCGTCGAGCGTTTCTACAAGCCAATTCTCCAGGCAAAATATGACGATCACCCGCGCCGACAGCGGGAGATTGAGCATCTGAGTTCGATTGCCAAGCGCTACAAGAGCACCGAAGAATTGCTCTCTGATGTGGCGCTCGATCCTGTGGAGATGGCGCTTGCCGAAGCGCAGGCACGCGGTCAGGGGTTCGTGACGCTTTCCACAGTGCATTCGGCGAAAGGACTGGAATGGAACACCTTGTTTATCATCTGGATGGTGGATGGCTGGTTTCCCTCGTCGAGAGCCTACGAGGCGTTTGAGGATTTGGAAGAAGAGCGGCGCTTGCTCTATGTCGCGGCGACCCGCGCCAAGCAACATCTTTATTTCATCAGCCCGATGAGTGCTTACGAAAGCGCCACCGCAAGCTCCTTTGGCGGCGTCTCGCGCTTCCTTGACCCGATACCGGAAACCCTACTGCCGCGCGCCACACTTGCCGGAGAGTAAAACTATGGCACTACAAAAGCACAGCCTTCTGTTTGATGACTCGCCATCACCAAGGTTTCTTGCTCGCGACAGCGTCGGTGATAAGCACTGGTTTTTTCTCAAATATCTTTACACAGATGAGCAAGGACAAGTCTGTAAATTAGAAGGTCAGTATTCAGAAGGACATCCATACGAGATTTTCAATTTGTCACAAGTGCTAAATTTTAGTGAGATCATCAATGAAGTGCGTAACCGCGAAGAATTGCTTGGAAGAGAAACAGACTATTATGATCCGCGCTTCGCGGCTGGTCACAAACCTGGCTGTCCGATGGCAATGCCAGAATTTCGAGATGAGAGCCCAGAGATTCGAGAGAAAATATAAAAAGCGCTAAAGATGAAACATTCGGACGTTAAGCTGTGCAGGTGCGATAAGGCTCCACTTTAAGTAAAATTCAACAGTAATGCACAGTAAAATCAAAAACCCACTTTCCCAAGAGTGTTGAGTAATTGTTGTTCGCCGCAACGTGGCGAGGAGAAAGATCCAGAGGTGAAACCCATTGGTATCTACACAAGTTCTTAAAGTAAAAACAAGCCTCGAAGTGGCGAAATTCGATAGCCCAACGCATCGCGTTGGGGAAACGATTTGGTTATTTTTCAAAGCCCTGAAAGGGCGAAACAGGGAAGGGCGAAACCCATGGCTCAATCATTAGCTGCCATTCTCGTTCATCTGGTTTTCAGCACAAAATTTCGTGAGCCCTTCATCAACCCCAAAGTTGAACCAAACCTTCATGCTTATCTGTCGGGTATTTTTCGCCAATGCAAGTGTCCGTCGTTGATTATCGGAGGAATGCCCGACCACATTCACGCTTTGTTTTCATTACATCGTACCTGGGCGGTTGCCGATTTGGTTGAAGAGGTAAAAAAGAGTTCTTCAAAGTGGATGAAAACCAACGGCAAAGAGTGCCAGCATTTTCAATGGCAAGGCGGATACGGAGCATTTTCAGTCAGTCAATCTGCCGCTCAGGAAGTGAAAGACTACATAGCAAATCAGAAATATCATCATCGGAAGATGACGTTTCAAGATGAATTTCGCGCTCTTTTGAAGAAGTACGAAGTTGAATACGACGAACAATATGTTTGGGATTGAACGGTACTTATGATGCCCTTTCAGGGCGTTGATAATCGCCGAACCATTCAACCCAACGCGATGCGTTGGGCTATTGAATGACGCTCTTTCAGAGCTACAAACAGGCATTTCCTAATTATGT
>JANMSG010000748.1:0-5602 GCA_031389065.1 Acidobacteriota bacterium
CTATGCCATCTCCATCCGGCCTCATGTGCGAGGTGATGGCAAAACAACTTTTCTTTTCAATAAGCTCTACAACGTGACCTAACATGCAACAACCACCGGTAAAGACGAAAATGAGAGTGGGGACTGAAAAAGCGATTCAGCTTAAACTTGAGAGTACATTTTTATAATTGCCTGTGCAATTAATCAAGTGTTTCAAGCTTAAATTTTTCGCCTAAGTTTTCTGATGGATTTGGGGCAGAATTGGTTGGCTCTGTCCCTGTTGAATTCAACTCTAACTCTCTGGCCTTTACCTTCTCCTCTTCCTCTTGAAGTATCTGTTCGATTCTCTCGGCAGCCCGTAACGAATTATCAGGAACAAAATGTAACTCCGGTGTGTGCTTGATTCTAAGCACGAACCCGAGCTGCTGGCGTATGAATCCCGCAGCGTGATTGAGCGCATCGATTGAGTCTTTTACCTCCTCATCCGTTCCCATCACGCTGACAAAAACTTTTACGTGACTTAAATCGGGAGTGACTCTCGCTTCGGAGATGGTGGCAAGCCCGATTCGCGGGTCTTCCAACTCACCATCGATGATTAAAGTTAATTCTTCTCTGATCTGCTCTGAGAGGCGTTCTGTTCTTCGCCCTGGCATTGCTTCCCCTCATTCTATTTCGGATTTTGGATTTTGGATTAAAAAGCTTGTCTTCAATCCAAAATCTAAAATCCAAAATCTAAAATTATAATTGTGTTGGCGCGACCTCTTCGGTGGTGTAGGTTTCAATCACGTCGCCAAGCTTTACATCCTGGAATCTCTCAAGCGAGATGCCGCATTCAAAACCTTGTCGCACTTCGCTGACGTCATCCTTGACACGGCGGAGCGATTCAATTTTCCCTTCATAAACGACTACGTTATCGCGCAAAACTCTTGCAACCGTTCGACGAATCACGCCATCGGTTACCCAACAACCAGCAATCACTCCGATACGAGGAACTTTGAAGACCTGTCGAACTTCCGCGTGGCCGATAATGATTTCGCGCTTGGTCTTGTCCAGGAGTCCAAGCATAGCGTTTTTCATCTCTTCTTCGACTTTGTAAATAATCGTGTGCAGACGGATGTCTACGCCTTCGGCTTCTGCAAGCTCTCTGCCGCGCGATTCAGGTCTGACATTGAAACCGATGATAACGGAAGCGCGATTCATATCTTTCGACGAAGCCGCTGCTAACATTACGTCTGATTCAGTAATGGCGCCAACTCCTGAAAGAATAATGCGGATTTGCACGCGCTCTGTCGAAAGTTTATTGAGCGAATCGCGCACCGCTTCAACTGATCCTTGCACGTCACCTTTCAAGATGATGAGCAATTCTTTAATGGCGCTCTTGTCTGCAAACAATTGCTCAAGGCTTCGCGCAGAGGTGCGCCCGATAGCCGCTTGTCGCGCTTGCATCTGTCGTTGATTGGCAATGTTCTGCGCCTGTGTTGCGTCCTTGACAACTTGAAACTGATCGCCAGCGTGAGGCACGCCCTGTAAACCTATAACCTCAACAGGGGTTGCCGGACCGGCTTCGATAATCGCTTGTCCGCGATCATTGAACATGGCGCGCACTCGCCCGAAGACTTCGCCAACGATAAAGGGGTCGCCAACTTTCAGCGTACCTTGTTGGACAAGCACTGTGGCAACCGAACCGCGTCCTCTGTCGAGTTTTGCTTCCAGCACAACGCCAGATGCCAGTCTGGCGGGATTGGCTTTCAACTCCAGCAAGTCTGAGGAGAGAATGATTAATTCAAGAAGCGAATCAAGATTCTGGTGTTTTTTCGCGGAGACTTCGACCATAACCGTGTCGCCGCCCCAGCCTTCCCATTGCAGGCCGCGAGTAGCAAGCTCTTGCTTGACTCTGTCAGGGTTGGCTTCCGGTTTATCAATCTTGTTAATCGCAACGATAATGCGAACCTCTGCCGCTTTCGAGTGATCAATCGCTTCGATGGTTTGTGGCATGACGCCATCGTCTGCCGCGACGACCAGCACGACAACATCTGTGACTTTCGCGCCCCGGGCGCGCATCATAGTGAAGGCTTCGTGACCAGGCGTATCCAGAAAAACAACCTTGCGCGTCTTCTCAGGATCATCAGGGTCTTTAACTTCGACAGAGTAAGCGCCGATGTGCTGCGTGATACCGCCTGCTTCGCCCTCGGCGACTCGGGTTTGACGTATCGCGTCGAGCAAGGAAGTTTTGCCGTGATCTACGTGACCCATCACGGTCACAACAGGAGCGCGGTCTACAAGATTTTCATCGCCCGATTCGATGATCTTGGTATCTTCGGTGTCGAGAATCATCTCCTCAAAGGGCAGAAAACTGACATCAAAACCGAACTCTTTGCCTAACTCTTTCGCCACTTCTTGATTGAGAGTTTGATTGATCGTCGCCATCACGCCACGTCGGAATAATTCCTGGACGATATCTTTTGGCTTTAACTCAAGCTTCTCTGAAAAATCTTTTACCGTCGTGCCTTCCATCAACTTAATCTGGCGCAATTCTGTGAAGACAGGTCTGATTTTTTGCTGAACAGGCATTCTGCCGCGCAGATGCGATGGCACATCTATGTGCTTGCCTTCTTCATGACCAAACTCGCCCGGACCGCGTTTCCCCCTGCGTGTGCGCTTTCTCCCGCGCCCCGTATCTTGAGGGACATAGGTCGTCAAGGGAGCTTTCGGCGTTGTTGCATCCGGCGCAACACCCGGCGCTGCGCCAGCGGCTAGCGGTCTTCGCCCAGTATCGGATTGTCTCTTATAAGGAGTTGATACTCTTGGCGGCGAGATCGTTTTGACAGGCGGCGGTGCCATTGTCACGCCCGGCTGGGGACGTAAAATGCGAACTTGAGTTCCTTGAGGTCTTGCTGGTGCTGTAGGGGGAATAAGTTTTGCCGCTGGTTGAACAGATTCTGGCAAATTCGTTTCACTTTCTGGGGTTGCTTCAGTCGTTATTTCCGGCTCTTCTTCCGGCTGCGTTTGAATATCAATTGTGGTTTCCGGTTGTTCCGGCTCAACTTGTTTTGCGGTTTGCGGGGTCGCTTTTAAAATGCGGACTTTTGCTTTATTGGGGTCTTCGGTTGATGGCTGAACCTGCTCAGGCTGTCGCTGGGGTTGAGCGGTATGGCGAACACGTCCTTGTTCTTCTACGCCCTCTTCCAACTGCGGAGCAGCATCTTCTACAAGAGCCGGTTCTCTCTTAACCGTTTTAACCAGCCTCGGCCCCGCCGCCGGTAAGGCTTTTTTGGGGAAATATTTGGCGCGAATTTTTTCAGCGACACCAGCAGGAACACTGTTGGAAGGCACACTGACATCTATGCCTTCACGGCGCACATCCTCGAGCACTTTCTTGGTGTCTAGCTTTAGTTCTTTGGCTAGATCGTAAATTCTAATTTTTTGTTGCACTGCCATATTTATTCCGAATGGACACTCAATTAATTTTGAAAAAATCTACTGCCTCGAATCAATCCAATGCGCCGCGCATTATTTATTTTCCGGTTCTTCATCACCAGCGCTCTCGACGTTGGTTTCGTTGACCTCGGCAGTCTCTTTTTCATCCGTCGTCTCATCTTGAGCGGCAGTCTCCTCTGCGCTCATCTCTTCCGGTTCATTTTCAGCTTCAGCAACATCAGATTGAGAATCTTCTATCGCTGCTTCGACCTCTGGTTCAGAGGATTCATCGGCGCTTTCTTCAACAGAAGTTTCTTCCTCTGCGCCCCCTTCCGGAGAAGCATCAATTGCGTCTTCACCTGGGCTTTCTTCAGTTGAGGCTTCACTTGCCTCTTCTGCGCTCTCTTCTGTTGACGTTTCACCCGCTTCTTCGGTTGCCTCATCAGCAGGTTCTTGAGCAAGATCAGACGCCTCGTGAGAATGCATAGCTTCTCTAATATGTTTTTGCGCCAGCAAGCGTTTTGCTCGTTCAATAACTTCTGTAGCCTGGTCAAAACTTATGTCAATCGCGTCAACCAAATCGTCAAGCGTAAGGCTAGCCAAATCTTCAATGGTTTCGATGCCGCGTTCACGCAAGCGCTCTGCAGTGATCTGATCAATCGCCAGGCTTTCGCGGATTTCTGTCAGTTTGGCTTCACCGCCTGACATCACGGCTTCGAGTTGTGCAGCCGCAGCGCGCGCAGCTTCTTCTGCGCTTCTGATGTCAATGTGCCAGCCGACTAACTTCGCCGCCAGTCTGACATTTTGTCCCTTCTTGCCAATTGCCAGAGAGAGTTGATCTTCGGGAACCGTGACCGTCAGCTTCTTGTCTTCAAAACTATTAATTTCAACTTTGGAAACCTTTGCTGGCGACAAGGCATTTGCCGCAAACACCGCAGGGTCTTCGCTCCATTCAATGATGTCAATACGCTCGCCGCGCAATTCGCGAATGATAGCCTGCACGCGGGAACCTTTCATCCCTACACAGGCGCCAACCGGGTCTACGTCGCGCTCGGTTGAAACGACGGCGATTTTAGCTCTGTCGCCGGGTTCGCGCACAGCCGCTTTAACCTGCACAGTGCCGTCATAAATCTCAGGTACTTCCATCTCGAATAATCGCTTGAGCAATTCAGGCGAGGTGCGCGAGACTTCGACTTGCGGACCCTTGGTATCTTTCGACACCATATTAATGACAACGCGAACGCGCTCGCCTTGACTGAAGGATTCGGCACGCGACTGTTGCGTCTTCGGCAGCACCGCTTCGATTTTGCCTAAATCGGTGATAATGCGCCCGCCTTCAAAGCGCTTCACAAAGCCGTGAATCAGTTCGCCAACGCGCTCTATGTATTCGTCATAAACATTATTGCGTTCGGCTTCGCGAACTTTTTGAAAGATAATTTGCTTGGCGGTTTGCGCCGCGATACGACCCAGAACCTCTGTCGCTTTCGGGAACTCCAATTGGTCGCCGACTTCAGCGCCTTCCACGCCCATCTCTTCAACATCTGCAAGCGAGATTTCTTTGTCAGGGTCTGTGACCTCTTCGACAACCGTCATCAGGGCGAACAAGTCCACTTCGCCGGATTCTTCGTTATAGCGCGCGCGTAATTCTTCGCCGGTTTTGAACTGCTTGCGCGCGGCGGTCATTACAGCATCTTCGATAGCCGAGATGATGACCGTCGGCTCGATGTTTTTTTCACGACTCAAAATTTCTATCGTTTGATTCAGACTCGTTGCCATTACCATATTCCTTCAAACTTGAGGCTGTAGCGTTCCCGTCTCTTTCCAATCAAACGTTTGATTGGAAAGAGACGCTGAGCAGTTAGCCAGCCTCTCAGGACTTAAATTCATATTCAATATTGGCTTTCGTTATTTGCTCGAAAGCGATTTCAACGATGCCAGAGTTTTCTATATCAAGCTTGACTGTGTCGCCTTCGATGCCGATTAGGCGGCCGCGAAAATTGCGCTGACCCTTGATCGGCTGCTGCGTTTTTAACTTGACCTTGTTGCCTGCAAAACGCTCGTAATCGATGCGTTTATACAGCGGTCGGTCAACGCCCGGTGAAGATACTTCCAACATATAGGTGTCAGCGATTAACTCTTCCACATCCAACAGCGCGCCAACCTGATGACTAACCTGTTCGCAATCACTGTGCGTCACACCGCCCTC
>JANMSG010000760.1:0-3446 GCA_031389065.1 Acidobacteriota bacterium
CAAGCTCAATGAGGCGTAAACCTCAAAAGCTTATTTCTTCTTGGCTGGCGCGGCGCCTTCTTTCGGTCTCTTGGCGCCATACTTGGAGCGTCCCTGCTTGCGGTTTGCTACGCCCACCGCATCGAGTGTGCCGCGAACCACGTGATAGCGAACGCCTGGCAGATCCTTGACGCGACCGCCGCGAATCAGCACGATCGAGTGTTCTTGCAGATTATGACCAATGCCCGGAATGTAAGTGGTCACTTCCATCTGATTGGTCAAACGCACGCGAGCTACTTTGCGCAAAGCCGAATTCGGCTTCTTGGGTGTTTGTGTATAAACGCGAGTGCAGACTCCGCGTCGCTGCGGGCAGGCATCAAGCGCCGGGCTTGAAGTTTTGTATTTGACTGCCTGTCGCCCTCTGCGAACTAACTGATTCAGTGTTGGCACGCTAAGACTCCTCTCGAAAATGTCCGAACCATTTCGGACGCAAATCTCATTTAGTGAGTTATCACACCCACCGCAAGAGCGCAAAATAGCGAGTGCGCTCGCTTTCGCGCATAATTGCCCTATCGGGCTTTTCTTCATACCACTAGCAGGGATGTCCTGATAAGTTATTGCGGATACCGGCTTCCCTTTAGCCTAACTTTTCTGTGGCGTGACCATAAGAACAACTTCTTTATTGAACTCGGGATTGTAGTGTTTACCTACATCCTTTTACGCCACAATAACGTTTTACCGCGTCCGGCTTCATTTAACGATAACGCCTCCGCATAGCTCAGAACTGATTTAGACGTTACCGCGAAACTGTGGATACTAACGAAGACTCGCCTACCTTGTCAAGCAGGTCGGGGGGGAGCGGGGAAAAAATTTACGCGATAGGTTGTGGCTTGCACGAATGATTGAGCGCTGTTATATAAGTGTCGTGCAAAATTAGGCGCCTGATTCTGTTCGCGTGAACAAATCTATCGCCATAGAATCTAAAGCCAAATCTTGAACCGTAAAAGCTGACAGGGAGAGACTGAATCAGATCAGGTCCATTATTTGGAGGTCACTTCGAGGCAAAAAACCCACCTCACTTTGGGCTTACGCTTCAGTTTTAAGTAGTTATAGAAGCGGCAGGTCACGCTTCCAAGCGCTTAATTCGGTAAACGAGCTTTCTATCTTGGTATTGGCAATAAGCCTGCCACTTACATTGCTATTTATTCCTGCTGTCTAGCTCAGGGAATGAATGAGTAATTTTTCAAAAGGAGAAAACAAATGAAGATATTTAGCAGGAAAGCAATTGCGTTATTTGCGATTATGTCATTGATGACATTTTCGGCATTAACACTTTCGCCGTCGAGAATTGATGCAGCCGATCACGGAGACGGTCCCACAGCTAATCTTGATAAATCCGCAGACCTGGCTGACGTCTATGTGTTTTTAGACCCCAATAACAATTCGAACCTGATTCTGCTTGGCACTCTGCAAGGCTTTATCAATCCGGGCGAAGCGATAAACTTTGGCGCCTTCGATCAGAATGTCAGATACCGGTTTGATCTTGAGACTTCGGGCGACGCCAGGGAAGATATGTTATTTGACGTAAGATTCAGCGCTCGCACGCTGGCAGCCAACGAGGTTCAGACCGCTACGATCATCGCGCCGAATGGAGAAACCTTCACCGCGCCCACGACTCCGGCGTCATTTGCCGAGACTCCCCCTACCCCGGTCGTAACCACCGATCCGGGAACCGGCATATCATTCTTTGCAGGAGTGGTTGATGACCCCTTCTTCTTCGATATTCCGGCTTTCGGTCGCTTCGTCGCCTCTGTAAATGCTGGGGCTCCAAATGCTGCTGTGTTTCAGCGCGGACGCGACACCTTCGCAGGCTTCAATACTCTTGGAATCGCTATCAGCGTCCCACTGTCTTACCTAAGATTGCAGGGTAGCGAAATCGGTGTATCGCTCAGGTCGCAGCGTCGTCTCAGACAGTTCATTAACAGAGACGGCACGGTTTCAGGCGACGGAAGATTTGTAAATGTGGATCGAACAGGCAATCCTGCGGTCAATGTTGCGTTAACTCCGTTTCCGATTAAGGATCGTTATAACGGTGCTTCACCGCTTGATGATGCCAATGGAATGTTTGCATCCGACATCGTCGGAGTGTTGACGCGCTTCGGCACCAACGCCACGAACATAGGCATTCTGGCATCAGTCGCTGTGACGAGAGGTGATTTCTCGCGTCTCAACCTTAAGGTTGCTAATAGCGGTCCGGGTGGCGGCAACGTCGCGGGAGCCGGGTTCCCGAACGGTCGCCGACTGCAAGATGATGTCATTGATCTTGAGTTGTTTCTCATCAGCAACGGTGGGCTAACGACTGGCGATAGTGTAAACGCCAACGACAAGACGTTCCGCAATGCCTTCCCCTTCTTTGCGCCAAGTCATACGCCACTTCCTCCGGGAACAACCGATGATGGTACGCGCCATTGATGTTTTCCCGCGCCGATGAGTTTCAACATCGGCGCGGACCTTTCTCAACTTATCATCACACGACATGCATTCGATTATGTCTTCACTGAGAGAAAAGCTAATTTACCTAGTCGCCATAGGTCTCGGGCTAATGGCAGTTGGTGCTTGTGGGGTAGGGCGGGAGTCGTCCACCGCTCCTTCGCATTCCGTCCCAACCGCCATTACGATTCCTACTGATGAGGAAGCCGTAAAAATGTCTGTTCGCTTCCTTGAGGAGAGAATCAAACGCGACTCCGAAGATTTCATATCGCATAACAAGCTTGCGGCTTATTACCTTCAGTTCCTGCGCGAAACCGGCGATATGAATTATCTCACTCTCGCCAAGCGAGCCGCCGAGGCCTCGCTTTTAGCCGTTCCCGCAGAAATGAACCCGACAGGTCTTGCGACACTGGCTCGGACAGAGCTTGCCTCGCATAACTTCGTTGCTGCTGTGGAACACGCAAAGCAGTTGATGAAGCTTGAGCCGCGCCAGAGCTATCCATTTGAGATTCTCACTGACGCGCTCGTTGAGCTTGGCGAGTATGACAAAGCCGCAGCCGCTCTCAACCAATTGCAGCGTCGCAGCCAAGAGGTCAGTGCGCAAGTTCGATTCGCACATCACGCTTTGCTGCGCGGCAATGTCACCCTGGCGCAACAACGCCTCACAACCGCGCTTGAGTTTGAGCTACAGAATGACCCGCCTCACCGCGAAACCGTCGCATGGACTCGTTGGCAATTAGGTGAAGTCTATTTTTCAACCGGAGATTATGCAACCGCCGAAAAGCATTATCGCGATTCCTTGACGACCTTCCCCGATTACTTTCGCGCCCTGGCTTCGCTGGGGCAGGTTCGCGCCGCGCTCGGTGATTTCAACGGCGCCATTGAACATTATGAACGCGCCATCCGCATCCTGCCTGATCCTGTATTCGTTGCCGCACTTGGAGATTTGTACCAACTCACGGGAAGAGACAAGGAGG
>JANMSG010000777.1:0-4611 GCA_031389065.1 Acidobacteriota bacterium
TGCGCCAGGCTAAATCAAACGTCGCCGGTGGTCGGCTGTGGGTTCCGCTACGATTTGAAAATCGTCTTCGTAAACGATGTAACCGGGCTTGGTGGTTTTGAAAACGCGGATGTTGATTCCGTAACTCTCAAAAATCACCACCATCTCTCACATCATTTGCAGATGTTGCTTTGCCGTAGGCTTAAACCAGCAGATACCTTTGTATGTATCGTGAACATGCTTCGAATTTGAAAACCTGTTTGGTGTTTTCAAATGCTCATTGAACCAATCAAGTATTTCTCGCAGCCGCTGGGGCTCATAATCTTCGAGCTTTCACTCATAACAGACATCGTAAGCGATTGCGAAGACGCCCGTCGCCACTCAAGCATCTTCGTCAATATCGTGCGTAACAATTCGAATGTACATAACGCGCTCCTTTCCATCAAAAAAATTTAGCGAGCTTTCTCCTATAAAGTAGTAGAGAGCGCTCTGCTTTTTCACCTCGCAACTTCATGCCTTTTCGAGATAAGCATTCGATACAACCTTCAAACAGACGCGACCGATTTCAGGGTCAGTCCTTTCGCGCAGAGGCTTCACAACAATCCCTTCCCGAAGATGATTGGCGCCTTCGATTAAACTCTGTCCCTCGGCAAGCGCCAACACGGCTTCGACATCGAAAGGCAAATTGGCAGCGACTCGCGGAACCCACGGCAAATTGGGTGCAAGTTGCAACGCCTCTTCAGGATCGAGCCATCTTGTGCCATCCAATATATCGAACACCGCGAGCCTGATTTCGCCGGGCTTGGTTCCGTATCTCAAACTCTGCACGTAGCCATAGACTTCGCCGTAAACTGTCAGATGCAGATTCTCTTCACAGAACTTTATGACCGCCGGAGTTTGCTCAAGCGCTTTCCACCAGAGATTGTTCTTGTCGTACTTCTTCCAGGTGGTGCGGCTGCCCGCATACATTCGACCATCGGAGAAGCACCATCTGCAATTCGCGCCGTCCACTTTTTCGGTTATCCATACAGGCTCGCCTGCCGTGAATAAATGGGTGAAGCGGCGCAGCGTGTCCACGTCATAATTCGGATGATAGCCTTTCGGTGCAGGCTCGTTGTCGCCTTGTGCGCTGGTAGGCAGAGGCGGCTCATAATGCGTCACACCCAAAAGTTCTGCAACATCATCGCCGAGTTTTGCGCCAACGGGGGCGGGCATCAACAAGCCCATAGAGACAATGCCGCGAAGCTTTTTAACTTTGATGCGCTCGTGTTTGGCAAGAAAAGCAAACTCCGGGCGCGTCGAATCCACAACGCTATCAGGCGGAATGTAAGCGGCAAGGTCTCCGTCTTGCCAATCGCTGGTCTTGACGCAACAGGTGTAGCCGCCAAAGATTCGCACAACCGAAAGCGAATCGGCATTCGGATGTGACTCCAGTTTCACTTCTATCACGTCTACTTTGTGTGTACTCTTGTTCATCATGCAATAGAGTTTGGAGTTCCACCTTCAGGCAGTTTGTGGTGATTGCGAGACAGCCGTCTGAATGCGGAACTCCAAACTTTCTCTCTCCTAAAAATCGCCCACAAAATTATCCTCGTCGCCTAGCGACGGTTGAGTTTAGGCAGTTCCTTTAGGGACTGCATGATAAATGGGCGCTGATTTCCTCGTCGCATAGCGACGGTTGAATCATCCCCACACATAGCGTTCATCGTAATCAATGCCGTATTTTCTGAGAAATCCTAAATACTCCTCTTGAAAACTTTTCGTGCGATGATGCTCGCGCTGATTTTTAATGTAATCTATCACGTCCGGTATATTTGATTTGCTAACCGTGAATGCCGCATACCCGTCTTGCCAGGCAAAACCTTGCAGAGTCGGAAATTCTTCGTGAATCCATTTAGAAGAATCGCCTTTCAAATATTGCACGATTTGACTTGGCGAATAGGCTGGCGGAGCAATAACGAGAGCGTGAATGTGATCTTCAACGCCGCCGATTTGCAAAGCCGTCATTTTATGTTTACGGGCAATTCCGCCGATGTAAGCCCAGACGCGATTTTCAATTTCAGGTTTGATGTAATCTACTCGATTTTTCGTGCTGAAAATGATGTGGTAGCACAAAGAGGAATAGGTGTTTGCCATAACGAAGCCTCCTGTTTGTTCAATTAACGCTAAACCAATTGCGGTATTCGTCGCGTAGCGACGGTTGATTTTAGCCGTGTCCTTCAGGGCACGGAAAGCAACGACAAAAATCGTTTCGTCGCGTAGCGACGGTTGAATGTGATTCCACTGAATGATTCAACCGTCGCTACGCGACACGCAAACGGGTAGCATCCGTCATGCAGTCCCTACCTCGTTGTGCAGTCCCTAAAGGAACTGCCTAAATTCAATCTGCCGCTACGCGGCTGAAAAAGAATGTCTCCGATTTTTTACAGATTCAAAAGGCAATCCGCCTAAATTGATCTATTACTGCCCGATGTAGATTCAAGAGTTGCTCTAACGTTCTCAAGAATGACGCGAGCGATATATCTGACAATTGGAACTCTAGTGCTAACCTCAACGAAATCTGAAGCTCTTGCAGCAGTCTTGGGAATAGCTTCTTTAAAATCGCTATGTGCGATTGCGTTTCTATAGGTTTTTTGTAAACTTTGCCTTACCTGCTCAAAAGATTGTCCTTTATAGAAAGCCAACGCATAAACATCGGGTATAGTTTCTGGAGTGATCTTAATATCTTTTTGTAGATATTTTTTTCGCCATTCGCTTCTAACCCGACAGGCATTTTCATAAACTTTCCATAAGGTTAGAAACTGATGAAATGGATTGCTTGAAGAAACACCTTCTCGATATAGAGCAACTCCATCCTTCAGTTCTTCAAAAGGACAACAAAGCAAAACAGGAGCATTTTCATCAATAGTTCTATGTTTGGGACCTTTCAAAAAATCAAATGTCACAATTCCCGAAGGAATTCCAATAACTATATTTTGAGCTATCGGAAGAGACTGATCGTACTTTAACGATAATTCATCTAGGATAGGTGAAATTATGTCATAAGCTACTTTATAAGGTTTACCTTCTGGCTTAGGATTTCCAATCACCATAACCATTGCTAATGATCTAGTCAGGTCAGGACACAAATATGTAGGAAGAGATGCACCATCTACTTCTCTAATTTTGTTAAGTTTCAGATGCGGTGGCCCAATTAAAGCCAATGACATTGGGTCAGGATAAAAATATTTATTGGGTATCAAATAGAATTGGGCTATCCACCCAGTGTCTTGATCTGAGGCATCCAAATCAGGAAAAGCACCAATTTGAGCCTGCGTATATGAAGACAACGGCTGTTCGTTACCACTAGGATCAGGGGCTTCAGGTAAATCATGATACGGCACCTGTCGTTCGCCAATATCTGATCGCCATTGCGTTCCATAAAGCTGGAAGTTATCCAATCCGATTTGTGATACTCCTTCATTGGTAACAGGCCCCAACAGTCCACTCACCAACAACGCATTAAATACATCTGGTGGTGCTTTCAATCTCTGTAATACCTCATCAAATGATAGAACTCTAGAGGGAGGAGGATATTGTTGTATAACCCGATTCTGTTGCAATGCACAACACTTCTTATACTTTTTCCCACTACCACATTTACATATCTCGTTTCTTTTGGGCTTGATCATAATTAAGGCTCCACAATTACTATATGCGCGGCACACCAAGATTCGGGGCGATCAACAGGATGGGCTAAACAATAACGCGCCTTTGAAAGTTTCATTTCCCGAATCTTGGTGTGCCGCCGCTATAGATGCACACAACCAACTGTGTGCATCTAGTTCACGCGCTCGGGCAGAGGCATTTCCAGAATCTCCATTAACAACTCAAGGCGCGAGGGGCGCGCAAGCATGGGGATGAGATTTGGCAACGAATAATAATCGCCCGCAAAGGTAAACGTATCCACCTGCGCGCTGCGGTTGCGGAGGTTGTGTTCAACAAACGTGCTCGATGAACCTACCTTCACAATCAACACCGATGGAGACAAGTTCATATCGCGGCGGTACGCTTCAAAAGCGTCATGGAAAAGTGGCGCGGTGTTGTCGCCTTCGTCCGTCACAATAATAAATTGCTCGACCACAAGCTTTTTCAAACGCATCACTTCAACAGGCGCGCCGATGCTGGTTGCGCCGTTTGCCTGAATGCCTTGAAACGCCTTCTCCCAATCAGACAACTCGCTGCCCTTCGCCTTGATCGGGTACGCAATCGTATCAAAAGCATAGACAAACAACTCTGCTTCGGTAATACCTGAAACCAGTGCGGCAATTTGCTTGCCGACTTCAATCGCGCTCTCCATCGAACCAGATTTATCGACCATAAGACACGTTGCCTTGGAAATCTTGCCGCGCTTCTTCACCTGCGTGTCGGCAATCTTGTTGAGTTGCGCGACAGTCTCGGCATCCAACTGCGTAGCATCTATGGCAACACGAGACTTGAACGCAGAGACGCGATCCGACTTCGCCGCAAGCGTAAGTTTCTCATCAATCAAAGCCTTCACCTCTTTGTTTTCAAATGCACCGCGAGTCTTCAAAGAGTTGAGGTTATTAATTGCCTCTTGCGGAGACATCGAATTGATGAGCGCCACCAAAA
>JANMSG010000908.1:0-2911 GCA_031389065.1 Acidobacteriota bacterium
GTTGCCGTGATGCACGTCCCAATCAATGATCAAGACGCGCTCGGCTCCGTACTTTGCCTGCGCGTAACGCGCGCCAATCGCCGCGTTGTTAAACAGGCAAAAACCCATCGCGCGATTCGCCGTAGCGTGATGACCGGGAGGACGCACAAATGCAAAAGCGTTTTGTGATTCGCCTCTGAACACTTCGTCAACCGCCGTGATAGCCGCGCCCGCAGCAAGCTTCGCAACTTTGAAAGACTCAGGGCAAATCACCGTATCCAGATCAATGAAGGGGCGACCGCGTTCGCAAAAGGTTCGCACTTGCGCTAACAGTTGTTCGCCATGACAACGCAAAATATCTTCGTCAGATGCAGACGTGGGCAATAGATTTTTGACGCGGGTTTGAAGCGCTTCATCGGCTTCAAGCGTCGCGGCTATGGCTTTTAAACGCTCGGCGTTTTCGGGATGAAAGCCCGTATCGTGTCGCAAATAGAGCGGATCATAAATTAGAGCAGTGGTCATCCGATGATTATAATCGTGAATCGTGAATCGTGAATAGTGGAAAAAAGATGTTAGATATTAGATGTCAGATGTTAGTGGTTTTTTTCTGACATCTAGCATCTGGCATCTGACATCTACTTTTTCACGGTTTGTTG
This sequence comes from Acidobacteriota bacterium, assembly GCA_031389065.1. GTDB lineage: Bacteria > Acidobacteriota > Blastocatellia > UBA7656 > UBA7656 > JACQDB01. Next base: position 636 of record JANMSG010000908.1, read on the forward strand.
ATGTTCGTATTTGAGGCTTGCGACAAAATATAGCCTTCCTGAATGATTCGTGGAGAGTCGGCAACGTAGCGTAGACTGTCTAGTCTGCGCAAGTCTTGCGCCCAAAATGACCTGGAAAGCTGGCGGCTGTTTGTTCCAGTCAAGCGCAGACTAGACAGTCTACGCTACATTTTAGATTCCTCGAGCTGTTTCGTAGACCTGAGTTTTGAAGCGTACTCGCCAACCTTTACGAGGCGAGCGGCGTAATATTTTTAACAATTCTGCAACCTTTTGACTGCGTCTGTCACTTACTGGCGGAACTTATAGTATAAGAGCGGTTTATGGATGCCTACAGGCTGGTTAGCCAACAAGACGGACGCGCTGGAATGTTAATGAATAGCTCTCAAGAACTGATAGCGCGGGTTCGCAGCGGTGATGATGAAGCGTTTCGCTTGATCTTCGACCGTTACATTCGTCCTGTCATCAGCTTTATATACGATATGATAGGGCAACGCGACCTCGCCGAAGAGTTGGCGCAAGAGACTTTCGTGCGTGCCTACAAAGGCATCCAATCTTTGAAGGACGAGACCAAGCTTTCGACCTGGTTGTTCGGCATTGCCAAAAACGTAGCGCGCGAATCTTTGCGCTCGCGCATACGGGAGAACCACAAAGTCGAAATCGAAAACGATAGTGTGATGGAGTTGAGTGATAAAGAACTTTTGCCGGACGGACGATTGCTTGGCAAAGAATTGAATCGCGTTATTCACGACGCGCTTTCGACGCTCGATGAAGACCGGCGGGAAGTTTTCACGTTGAAAGTTTTTCAGCAACGCAGCTATGAAGAAATTGCTGAAATTACGGGTTTTTCTATACCGAAGTTAAAGACCGATTTGCACAGGGCAAGGGCTGAGATGCGCAGACAAATACAGCCTTATTTGGGGGTTGGCTATGAAGTGTGAAGATTGCTTAGGCATCATTGAAGAATATTTCGACGCGGAACTAAGTGGACGCGAGTCTAAAAAAGTCGCAGAGCATCTGGTTTCTTGCGCAACTTGCAACGAAGTGTACCAGTCGCTTGACCAAGAGCAACAACTGTACGCGCATTATGAACGCGACCTAGATGTGACCTCAGCACTCTGGCAAGGGGTTCAGGCGAGGATCAGACAAGAACCGGCGCGGCAAGAAATCAGTCAACCCGGCATAGTAGAAAGACTCAGCAAATTTTTCACGGAAAGCTTTCACGCGCCTCGCTTCAGTCCGGCGCTCGCAGGGTTACTGGTTGTGGTTGCCGTTGGCGCGACCGTTCTGGTGATGAATTATGTGAATTCACCCTCTAACTCGTCTACTGTTGCCGGAGGAAATAATAAGGATAACTCTATTGTTCCAACCAATGCGAATGCCAACCAGTCTCAGCAACCAGAGACACAAAAAGTTGCTATTGACGGCGATAACGAGGTGCCTGAAAACAAGGACAATCCGTTAACTGGCCCTGAGAAAAAGCAGGTTCCGAATCATCCGAATGACCCTAAAATAGTTGCTGTTAAAACATCGCCTGAAGCAATAACGCCCCGCCGAATGCCTGTTGAAAAAGCTTCGGGTACTAAGCCGAATGCTACGGCGGAATCTCTGTTGCGCGATGCCGAGCAGAAATACATAGCGGCGATTGCAATCCTGCAACGCGATTTTGATAAGCGTCGCTCGAAACTCGATCCGAAATTGGTTGCGAAATTGGATAGCTCGCTTGCCAGCATTGATCGCAGCATAGCTGAAACGCGCAAAGCCGTGCGACAGAATTTTGATGACCCTGTCGCGGTGCAATATATGTTGACCGCTTATGCGAAAAAGGTCGAAGTTCTCAGAGACGTGACAGCCAATTGATTGTTTGAATAAATAGATGTAGTGAAAACTGATTGATAATTTTTAAGATAACTTTTATAGCGATTACTTTATGAACAACAGAACCCTTATCACTCCAATACTGATTTTATTGAGTATATTTTGCTCCGCAGCGGTTGGGCAAAATATGCCAACATGGAATCAGGATGTGGTGGAGCAAAAAACGCAACGCCCACCAAGACCTCCAAGAAACCCTCGCCCACCAAAACCGTCTCCTGCACCCCATCCTTCTGACAAGGAAGTAGACGCGGAACCTGTTGAAGCTTCTATGAAACTTGAGCGTGGTGGCAAGGTGACCATCAGCAATCACTCCGGCTTAATTTCCGTTAAGGGATATGACGGCGATATTGTGGAAGCGAAAGCCATCAACATGAGTGGAGCAGGCTTTGATAAGAACACCT
>JANMSG010000807.1:0-4704 GCA_031389065.1 Acidobacteriota bacterium
CTCTGACCACCGGTAAACAAATCGGTGGTCAGAGACCGCCTCTCAACGGGAGTCTCAAATTATTGCGAATACAGTCTCAAGATATCGCTAATGACGGTTTCAAAGTTTTGCGAATGCGTAAACTTATTTACCGAAATCGACACCGGGTACCTGGCGCGAACTTTCGCTTGCCTTGAATTCTTCGGCTCTTTGGAAGCCCAGCATATTGGCGAAAATTACCGTTGGAAATCTGTCGTGCATATTATTGTATTCAAGCACGACGTTGTTGTAATCGCGCCGCGATACTTGTATGCGATTCTCTGTGCCGGCAAGTTCATCTGATAGCTTCAAGAATTGTTGATCAGCTTTCAGATTCGGATAGTTTTCAGCAATCACCAGCAAGCGGCTCAAGGCGCCGGTCACCTGGTCGTTTGCTTCCGACTTTTCGCCAACGGTTTTTGCGCCGATTAATTTTGAACGCGCCTCAGCGATCTCCGAAAAAATTTTCTCTTCATGCTTGGCGTAACCTTTTACCGTGTTAACCAAGTTCGGTATTAAATCGGCGCGCCGTTGCAATTGCGTATCCACGTTTGAAAAAGCGTTGGTCACTTCGTTGCGTTTCGTAGTGAGGTTGTTATACGTACCGCAAGCAGAACCGCCAACAATCATTAACAAAAGCACAATCGCTATTACAATTCCTACAGCCCATTTCATAAACTTTTCTCCTTAATATTTTTGCGTTGCCCTGGATGCTTCTTCGACTTCCAGTTTCTGCTCGCGCAATACGGTTCGCGCAGCATCTGCGCTGTCAAGCATATCGCTGATGCGTTCCAGCATTGGCGAAAGCGTTGCGCGACTCGTAGCCGAAATCGTCACTGCATTGAAGGCGCGACGCAAATTGATTCCCTCATCTTCGTTCAGCAAATCGGACTTGTTGAAGACGAGCAGTCTGGGGATGTCTGACAACTTTAAGTCTTCTAAAATTTTTTCAACCGACGCAATGTGATTTTCAAATTGTGAACTGCTCGCGTCAACCAGATGAATCAGCAAATCCGAGCTTTCCATCTCTTCGAGCGTAGCGCGAAACGCAGTGATCAAATCGGGCGGTAAGTCTCTGATGAAACCGACCGTGTCGTTGATGATGACCTCTTGCTCGCGCGGCAGTCTTAAGCGGCGACTGGTTGGGTCAAGCGTCGCAAACAGCAAGTCTTCTGCGTTGACCGTAGATTGAGTGAGCGAATTGAGCAGGGTTGATTTGCCGGCGTTGGTATAGCCGACGATAGAAATAATCGGCACATCGCGGCGCATGCGCTTCATACGTTGAACTTTGCGGCTGGTGCGAAGCTGCTCAATCTGTTTTTCGAGAAGATGTATACGGTCTCGCACACGGCGGCGGTCAACTTCGAGTTTCGTTTCGCCGGGCCCTCTGCCGCCGATGCCACCCATCAAGCGAGACATCTCTGTACCTGACCCGGACAGGCGCGGCAACATATATTTTAACTGCGCCAGTTCAACCTGGATTTTGCCTTCGCGGCTCTGGGCGCGTTGCGCAAAGATGTCCAATATCAATTGTGTGCGGTCTATGATTTTCAAATCGGTCGCCTGGTTGATGGCGCGCACTTGAGCAGAACTTAAATTCTGGTCAAAGATGATCGCATCCACGCCAAGTTGCAGGCTGCGAATAATTAATTCTTCGAGTTTACCACGACCGATGAGCGAGCGCGGGTCAAGTTTTTGTCTTCGCTGAATGACCGAATCCAAAACCACTACATCGGATGAACGCGCCAGTTCTTTCAATTCATCGAGAGATTCTTGTGCCTCTGCAAGACTGCCTGTGGTTACGCCAACTAAAATGGCGCGGTCGCGTTTGTCACGCGGATTGCGAATGTGACGCGAGCGCGCCAACTCTTCTTCAAGCGAGGTGATTAATTCCAGAAAATCAACATCGAGTTGCGAAGGGACGCGCGGTTCAAGAAACGCCCAGGGCTTCTTTTCTTCTTCAACCGGGGCGTCGTCAAACTCATCGGCGGAGGTTTTTTTCTGCTCTTCCGATTCTTGAACACCGTTTGCCGGAAGCAGATGCACGGCGCGAACCAGTCCGGGCAAGCCGTCTTGTTTGACTTCGATTGCCACCATCAGATCGAGTCTGAGCAAAGCAAGATCGGTTAAATCGTCCTGCGTTAAATTTTCGCCAAGCAGATGAGTGTGCAGGCAACGCAACCCGCGAAAACGATCTGCGCTGATGCGCACGCGCTTTAAATCGGGCAGGACGATGCCTTGCGCGGTGCCGACAACTACGTATTCGACATAGCCGTTGCGATTGACCAGCACGCCAATTTGACGGTTGATTTCGCGCGACAGTTCGGTAATTTGGCGGGCAAATTCCTGCGTCACAATTTCGCGTGGCGGGATACGCCTGTTATAAAGCTTTTCGATTCGTTGAAGCTGATTGGCTTTGAGACCCTGAATGTTTCCTTCGATATGGCTAATAGTTTTTTCCTCCAAACAATCCGGCAATTATCGAATCACCAGATTCAAGTCTACACGAATCGTTTATGAAAGTGTATGAGCGATTGCAGCTTTGTTACAGCATCTGTGTGATGCATCGGGGTTACGGAGTTCTCTGGAAAAGCCCTCGGAAAGAGCGAGCCCCTCACCTTGAAGGAAAAGTTCAAGCAAAACAAAGAGGCGTTACCTGCTCTCGCCTGCGCTGGCAAGTTCTTTGAACGGCTCGCAACACTAGATCAGAACAGCCGAACAATATTAATTGGATAAAAAAATTGACAAAGAATTTTCGCCATGTTACAACGTCGTGGGTTCTTCATTAATTATTTTTACTCCTTACCTTTGACTGATCGCAACAATTTCCTAACTTCGGCTACTCCTCTCTTTTTTTAAGGTGAAAAGAGCCTTCAATTGCCAAGGGAAAATCGTCTCAAGTTGCGTGGACCATTGTGTCATTTGTAGAAAACTTACATAAGCTAGCTGATAAAGGTAAAGGTTCAAAACACAAAGAGCCTTTTCCGAATCACAATTTAAAAAATTGTTGATGCCAATATCTGGATTTTTTTTCTACAGCTTACCTCTAAGAAGAAAGCAAAGGGATTAACTCAAAACTCACCTTCAGGTGTTTACCGTGATTGAGTTAATGGGAAGTTTCAGCATTCGCAGTTCACAAATTTTAATTCAGTTGCAGTCAAATCGTGCCTGAATTAGTGGATAAATCTGTCTGTTAGGCAGGCAGCAATTCAAATGAGAACAATAGGGAATCGGTGGTCTTGATGAATGATTTTGTAAGGCATCTGCTCAATCGGCGTAACTATTTTTTTGTCGGTACCGTGTTAATACTATTTACCCTGGCTTCAGGTTTATTGACTATACGAAGCGCTGCCGATGATAAAAATTCTGGCTCTCGCAACTCCTCCAGAGCGCCAAAATCATCGACCACACCACCGCCAGGCGATACAAAAGGGCAAAATCCTGAACACCCGGACAGTCAAACCTTGAGCCTGTCGCCGCAAGCCATACCGAAACCGCAGCCACAGGTGCCGCGCGCCATTCTTGCCATAGCCGACTTTGACCTACTGGGGCTGGCTGTGACCATCAATCCTGCTCGTCAGACGGTGCCGAAAAATATCCCGACGATCGTGGCAACCAGCGTGCAGACACCTTTAGGCATAGATCCCGCGCAGATCATCGCCACCTTGAATCCGAACTACCGGGTGCGCGGCGAATTGACAGGTCCCTCGCTAGCAAGCCCGCTCGCTGTCGAAGCAAAGATCGGTCAAGCGCTCAATATCCCTGCGCTTTCGCGTGCTGGCGATCACCTCTTGCAAAACCTTCGCGTCGTTGATACAGGCCTCGCTGGCAGCCCTGTGATCGCTACGGTTTCGCCAGATTCTGCGGGCATCACGGTGATCGATCAACTCCTGGTCTCTGAGGTTCGTGTGGAAGAGATGACCTATGATCAGATCATTCAATCGGGCATCACGATCACAGATGATTCTTATCAATTCTTCAATTTCGTTCTGGCGCTCGGCACCAGTTCTCAGCCTGTGAATGTAAATATTCCTGTGGCTTTTCCTCCTATAGGAGGCACAGAGCCGCCTATCGTGGGCAGACCGAATGCGCCGTTTGGTATAGGCACAAGCGCTCCACCTTATTTCGGCGCGGCGCCTGTGATGCTGGAAATGGAGGGGGCTGGGGCTGCGGCAGCGATTACCTTTGATGGTCAGCCTGTCAGGATTCCCGGTGTGGTGGTCTTTCCGGGGCGAATTGGATTTCTCCATCAATTCTTTGAAGCCATCGTCATCGTTGCCAATGGCGCGCCCAATGGAACGCCATTGGTGGTTAAAAATTTACGCGCCCAAGTTGTTTTGCCGAATAACGGCACGCCGAACGATGCTACAGATGACCCGCTGCGCATCGCTTCGACACAAACCGGCGGACAAGTGTCAGAGTTACAAATACGAGGACTAGGATCAGACGGCGTTTATGGAACCCCTGATGATGTCGTGAACTTTGCCGCAGGGCAATCGGGACAGGCGAGCTTTTTACTCGAAGGCTTGAAAGAAGGGTTACACTCGCCGAATTTCAAATTGACAGGCACGCTCGAAGGCTTGCCCATAGGTCCCGTCACGGTGCGCGGCGAAGTACCCGGCGCAGTGCTTGTGCGTGATGCCAGTTTCGCTGTGACTTTCTCGCATCCTTCTGTGGTTCGCGCCG
>JANMSG010000843.1:0-8814 GCA_031389065.1 Acidobacteriota bacterium
GTTTCATCTCTTCTGCCGCTTGTCGCATTTGCTCGGCTGCTTGCTGCATTTTCGGGTCACGCCGATCACGCGACAGACGTTCCAGCTCGCGAGCCATGCGTTGTGCTTCTTCAATCATCTCTTGTTGCTGGCGCTGCCCGCCGCCTCCGCCGCCGCCTTGTTGCCGCATCTGCGAACGCATTCTTTGCTCTAATTCTTTTTGTTGACGCTGCGCCAGTTCTTGAAGCTTACGCGCCAGTTCGTCTTGCTGCTGGCTCTGGGCCTGCTGTTGCCCGCGCTGCACAGTCTCATATTGGTTCTTCATCTTGTCGAGTTGCAACTCGAACAAATCTGCGAGATCTTTTTGATCCTGTTGACCTCCACCGCCACCACCTTGGGCGCTCTGCTGACCGACTTGAATTTCGCGGTTGAGGGCTTCGGCTTTGAGCAATTGTTGAAGTGCGCGTTGCTCTGGTGGCAAAGCTTCTTTTGTATTCTTCTCGCGCAACTTGTCTTTCGCCGCGTCCATCTCTGTTGCGGCTTTCGAGATATACTCAACAAGTTTTGAAAATTGCGGGTCAGTGTTCAACCTATCACCAAGCCTGCGGCGAATTCTGTCAACCAAAGCCTCTGCTTCGCCTTTAAGTTTTTCTTGACTCAAAGCGACAGTGCCAAAACTTTCGTCTTTCTCAGGCGGCGTGTATTGCTTCTCTTCGCGTTGAACACGGAACGTCGCGGCAATGATCTCGCGCTGTTTTTTGGTCAGCGCGTTTGAATCCTGCTCGCCCTGTCCGCCTCCCGGCGCACCTTGCTGTTGCGATTGACGGAACTCGCGGTCAAATGGCCGCACTTCTAAAAAGTAGATGTCGCTAGTTGACTCGTTCCCCGTAACGTCTTTTGCTTTGGCGTAGTAGGAGATAAAATCGCCAACTTGCAAGCCCATCTCTTCAAGGAAAAATGTGTGTGCTCCGGAAAGCGTTTTTGGCTCGTCACGTTTGAGGTCTTGTAACGGCACGCGCTTCTCTTCGCCGCCATTGACCATGTAGAAAAACTCTATGGAGGAAACGCCGAAATCGTCTTCAGCTTTTGCCTGGGTGAAGATTTCCTGTATGTTCGTGACTTTCATATCACGACCAGGTTTATCAATCACCACAGAGGGCGGCGCGTCTTCAAGCAAGGTGATGTCATATTCATTCGAGCCGTTGTAACGCTCGCCGTCTTCGCTTGTCAGTTCAATTTTATATGTGCCCGCTTGTTTCACAGTGAATTGACCAACAAAGTGAAACTCGTTGTCGGCGGTCATTTCAACGTCTGGAGTCATTTCAATCTTTGAGCCATCACTGAATACGATTCGCGCTGCCTTCGCTTTGGCGCTCAAGACGGCGGTCACACGAACGACTGTTCCTTTGAGCGCGGCGACATCGCCGCCGTTGTCAATCTTTTTTGCGGCCATTCCTGTAAAGGCAGGGAAATTCAAAATCAAATCAAGCTGTTTGACATATGGCAGGTCTACAACTTCGAGCGTTTGTTCGCTAGAGCGTATGCCGTTTGCTTCCACGTAATAAACAACTGAGTCTTGTATGTTGAAGATGATGTGTTGAAAATCGCTCTTATGTTTCGCAGGTTCCATAGCCGTTGCCAGCCAGTTGGCGTCGTTGAGTTTGCGTATGAAGACTTGCGCGACCTGGGTGTCGAAGCCGTTGAGCGCGGCTTTGATTTTCTGGTCAGAGCCGCGAGGCACACGCGAAGTCACAGGCGTTACATTGATGAACATGGCATTCGCCGAAACGGTTTCTTCAAAAGGCGAATAGAGCGCTGAGACTCCGCCTTTGACTGGCGCAAGCCACCACAAAGCAGCAATCATCCCAATCAGAATTGCGAAAGTTGCCGTGCCATATGCGTAAGCGTATCGAGGGTCAACCACCTGATTGAGGTCTCCACGAGAGACTCGCTCATCGGCGTCTCTGACCAGGCGATTGACGATTGCGGGCGAGGCGTCGCGCCCAGACTCGCCGAATTCGACAGCCGTCGTCACGCGATCATCAAGTAAGAATTTTTCTTCGACGAGCCGAGCGATTTGCGTGTCGCTAATCTTTTGCCGCAAAGCGCGAAAGACGAACCACCAGGCTGCTGCGACCGTCAAAACGATTGGAACGATTCTCAGCATGATAAGCAGCGCCTGTTTGTGGCTGAATTGATTGGCGATGATTGACGCGCTAATCAAAGTAACAGCGGCGACCGCAAGCGTAATGGCTATGCCTTGCAAAAGGCGACGAGTTAAGATTCGCGCGCGAATCTGTTTGATTATTTCATTGACACTCAAACGCTGAGGACTCATGGAAACTATCCCCCTTCAATTATGGCTGGTCATTCGAGTATAAACTCGATTGCAGAAACTCTCCACTGAAACAGTTTTCGGTTTGCTGATTTATGCGTTTTTTTTTGTAGCAACTTTTCAGCGCTTCAACCAAGCAAATCCTTTTCCGTTGCAAAAATACACCGACGAGGCAAAATTTAAACAAAGGACTGTTGAGTAATCAATTCTTGCATGGTATATTCGCTAACGCCTCCCGAATGCCTCTATACAAATAATTTCACCTGACATTTTTAATAGAGTTTCCGGGAAGATAAATTTCCTGCATATTTTTTCAAACTCAGTTGCATTAATTCTCAACCTATGTTCAATTAATGCAGTCTTGGTTGATAAGTAACGCATCATCCCCGAAATAGTAATAAACTCTTTTAAACAATAAAAGGGAATCTTTTCGTTAAGAAATCGAACTAGATTTTTCAGACGAATGATCCGGAATGATTAAATATCAAACTATGCAAAAGAAGCTTCAATGGTTGCTAGTTTCCCGGCTGTCCATAGCCGTTGTCTTGGTAATCGTTGTTGGAGTCATTGAGCAAAGGAACGTTTCGCGTCCTTTTTTTCCTATTTTATTTTCTGTAGCTTTAGCCATTTTATTGCTTACGATTCTTTACTATCTGGCTTTACGAACCAGATTGCCACTCGTTTTTCAATGTTACGCACAGTTATCAATTGATTTGGGAATCGTCTCCTGGCTGGTCTATTCAACAGGAGATATTGAATCGCCATTCCTGGCGCTTTATCTGGTCATCATTTTTGCAGCCAGTACGCTATTTGGCAGAAATGGCGTTTTAGCAATCGGCGCATCGAGCGGAATTCTTTATTTTACCACAGGGCTTTTTACCCTCTTTAGTTTAGTGAATCGCACTGCGGGTTGGCCTCCTTACGCGGAATCAAACTTAAAATGGGCAGAATTTATGTTCTCGCTCAACATCATAGCCATCTTTGCTGTGACCGTGCTTTCGGGTCACCTGGCTGAACGCGCCAGACTCAACGAAACCGAACTTGCGACGGCAACGAAGGATCTGGCGGAGTACCGCCTGTTCAACGACCGAATCATCGAAAGCGTCAGAAGCGGACTCATCACGACAGACTTGCGCGGCGATATTATCACCTTCAACAGAGCCGCCGAAGAAATTACCGGCAACAAAGCTAATGATGTGCGCGGCCTAAACATCCACTCGATCTTTGGCGATATAGGCAAACAGATTGAGGTAGGACTCGAGTCCATCAGGACGCGCTCGCGCTTGCCTAGATTCGATATTGATTGTCACACTGCCGATGGCGCGCCGATTCACCTGGGCTTTTCCGTCGCGCCCTTAGTTGATGATGCAGAAGCTGAACGCGGCTACGTTTTGACTTTCCAAGACCTTACGGAAGTGATGGAATTGGAACGCGAAGTGCGCCGTCAAGAGAGACTCGCTGCACTTGGCAAAATGGCTGCGGGACTCGCGCACGAAATTCGCAATCCTCTGGCCTCCATGCGCGGTTCGGTGCAAGTGCTGGCGAGCGAGTTGAATTTATCGCCTGAACAACTTCAATTGATGAACATTGTGCTGCGCGAATCGGAAAGATTGAATCGCATCGTTTCTGACTTCTTGACCTACGCGAGACCGCCAAAAACCGAGTTCTCGCAAATCGAGCTATCCAGCATTCTTGCTGAAGCGGTTGCTTTGTTGCGCAATAGCCCAGAGCTGAGCCCGAAACATTTAATCGCTGAACAATACCCTCCCGTAGAGGTTTTCTATCAAGGGGATGCCAATCAGTTGAAGCAAATTTTCTGGAATCTGGCGCGCAATGCCGTTCAAGCTATGCCCAGTGGCGGAGAACTGAAGGTTTCCCTTGAAATGAAAACAGGTGGCGACGTAACCATATCTTTCGGCGATACTGGTCAAGGGATGACGAATGAACAAAAAGAGAGATTGTTTGAGCCATTCAATTCGTCAAGCGGTGGAACAGGACTGGGAATGGCTATCGTTTATCAACTGGTACGCGATCATAATGGTAAAATTTTAGTAGATTCCGAATTAGGAATCGGCACAAAAATATCTATAAGATTACCGGCTGACGGATTAGTTGTGCCTAGTATGAAAGCTTCTCAAAATGCAAATCTTCTCGTTGAAAATTCCCCATCGTCGGCATTGGTTGGCTCAGTCAGTTCGTAAATTGCTGTTGTTTATTTGCTTGATTTTTCACTAGCAGATAACATCAGGTATCGCTTGATTGTTGGTGTTGCAGTTTCGGCCATATTGAATATGGACATGAGGTAGTTATGGAAAAAATTCTGGTTGTAGATGACGAGCGCAGTATGCGCGAACTGTTGGAACTTGTTTTGAAGCGCAGTGGGTATTCGGTTCACACGGCAGAGAATGGAACGCGCGCGCTTGAACTGGTACGGCAAAATGTCTATGACTTGATGATTTCCGACGTCAAGATGCCGGATATTAACGGTATTGACTTGCTACAAAAAGTGAAACAGATTTCTCCCGAAACTCAAGTCATCATGATCACAGCATTTGCTACGGTAGATACTGCGCGTCGCGCCTGGAAATTCGGTGCCGAAGATTTGTTGATCAAAGACGCGGGCTTTGACGTCGAAGAATTGAAGATTCAAGTCGCCAAAGTTCTTGAGAAAAAACATCTGCGACAGGAAAACGACTTGCTCAAACGAGAATTGCGTCAACGCAATTCCATAGATAACATCGTCGGTCGTTCACCTCTGATGCAAGCCGTTTATCAGATGATTGAAACTGTCGCAGCCACCGCTTCAACGGTTTTGATCACCGGAGAATCAGGAACCGGAAAAGAGTTAGCGGCGCGTGCGATTCACAATATGTCGCCCAGAGTCGGCGCGCCATTCGTCTCCATCAACTGTGGCGCATTTACGGAAACCTTGCTCGAATCCGAATTATTCGGCTATATGAAAGGCTCGTTTACGGGTGCTGTTGCCAATCGCAAAGGCTTGTTTGAAGCAGCCGAAGGAGGCAGCATCTTTCTTGATGAAATCGGCGAAACCACTCCTTCCATGCAAGTGAAATTGCTGCGCGTGCTTCAAGAAAGAACCATACGCCGCGTCGGTGGCATAGAAGAGATTCCGGTTGATTGCCGCGTTGTCGCCGCCACCAACCGCGACCTTTCCAGGATGGTTGAAGACGGAACCTTCCGCAATGATTTATTCTATCGCATCAGCGTCATTCCTATCGAATTGCCGCCATTGCGAGCCCGCAGTGTTGACATACCCGATTTAGTGCGTCACTTCCTCGAAAAGTACAGCGCGCAGGCAGGCCGCCCTACGCTCGATATTTCGGAAGAGACGGTACGCTACCTGGATTCTTACGATTGGCCGGGCAATGTGCGAGAACTTGAGAACACCATTGAACGAGCCGTGGCGCTTGAGCGCACCGGTAAAATAGAGCCCGAGCGCTTGCCTGAGCGCATACTCAAGTACAAGCCAAGAACGATCACCGATGTTGATTTGCCTGAAGAAGGGTTCCACCTGGAAGCCTATCTTTCACAACTCGAAAGAGACTACATCATCAGAGCACTTCAACGCACCAGCGGCAATCAAACACGCGCCGCTGAAATATTGAATATGTCCGTGCGAAGCCTGCGCCATCTGCTCGACAAACATAAGATTCGCCAAACGGCTAGCCTGCTGCGCGAGTCTAACGGCATGAGCGACTCGGCTTTTCATAAGTAATACCCTTTGTATCCACATATAAAAATCCTTGTAGCGTTTTTCAATGGAGTTCAGGTAACCTATCCAATTGAAAAACGCTACTTTCAATTTCCTCTGAAGACCATTTTGTCTTCGAGCCACAAATTCCAGCAAGGCAAATTCCTTTAGCGAAAAACTCGGAGAGAATGACAATCTATGCCAGCTAGATATTCTATTTGATGTAAGAAATTACCCACATATCCGCATAAGCGCTCTTTTCAATCTTCCCTTTTCAGGTCACAAAGCTCTGATTCTTTCAAGATTCGAGCGATACAAAATGCTTATTCACACTGCCTTTTTGTGGCACATATCTTGCTCACTCTGGTTAGTGAATTCGTTTGTCAGTTGAGTTCGCAAATCCATTTATGGAGAAAAAAGCTATGAAAAAAGAGAAGGGTTTTTCACTCATAGAGTTGTTGATGGTTGTAACAATCATTGGCGTCGTCTCAGCATTGGCTGTGCCCGGTCTGCGCAAAGCAAGGCAGAATGCTGAAAAGGGTTCTGCACTTCAATCCTTGAGAACCATCGTCTCAGCCCAGTATTTGTATGAAAGAACTAATAACCAATACGCTACATTGGCACAACTGGCACCTGAAGGGACTCTTGATCCGAATCTCCAAGTTGGGCAAAAAAGCGGATATGTTTTCACCCTAGTAGTGTCTGCTTCACCGCCACCGGCATCATTGCCAGGTAAGAGATTTTCCGTTACGGCAACACCTCTTGATGACCCGACTCGTTATGATCATTTCTTTGTAGATGAAACAGCAGTTATCCGATACAGCGTAGGAGCAGCTGCAAACGCCGGCAGTTCGCCCATTCCAAGATAATTCGCTAACCGAAGACGGCAAAGCGTCATTAACTATTTTGAACGAAACGGCATCGCGCCACTATAACGTTGCCGTTTTTGACGGGCGCAAATTTCAATAAATCGGTTCCCTTCCTCCCATTTCAGTCCATTTATTCAAGCCAATTTCGCTGCTCTTCCCCGTTGTTATCAATCTCAACTCATTCTACCAAGGTAAATTAATTCCTGAGAAAACTTCTGTGTAAATCAGTCTAATTAAATAACGAATTATACTGCACTTGTTTTCCAGGTATTCAAGCACTATAATGCACCTTCATGAAACTATGAGTTTGCTGTAGAAGGTGTTCACTGTTTGCGCTTAATTTTTTATACGGAGAAACCAGCTTGACTATTAACTTTGAAACATCGCCTGAGCGTTACCGTCACTGGAAGTTGGACATCAAGGGTGCAACGGCCAGTCTTACAATGGATGTCAAGGAAGACGAAACGATAAATGACGGGTACAAATTGAAGCTCAACTCTTACGATTTAGGAGTGGATATTGAATTAGCGGATGCGATACAACGCTTGCGGTTCGAGCATCCCGAAGTCAAAGTCGTGGTCATCACAAGCCTCAAGCCGCGCATATTTTGCGCCGGCGCAAATATCTATATGCTGGGCACTTCGACACACGCCTGGAAAGTGAACTTCTGCAAATTCACCAACGAGACGCGCTGCGCTATCGAAGATGCTTCGCACAATTCCGGGCAGAAATACATAGCGGCACTCAACGGCACAGCTTCAGGTGGGGGTTACGAATTAGCCATAGCCTGCGATGAAATCTATCTGGTCGAAGATGGGAATTCAGCTGTGTCATTGCCCGAAGTTCCTCTACTGGGAGTATTGCCTGGCACAGGTGGTTTGACTCGTTTAGTAGATAAACGCAAAGTGCGCCGTGACCGCGCAGATGTTTTCTCGACTCTTGCGGAAGGCTTGAAAGGGAAACGAGCCAAAGAGTGGGGCTTGATTGACGACTACTTCCCTACCACAAAGTTTCAAGCGTCAGTTGATGAGCGCGTAAAAGAGATTATTGAATCGAGTCCCAAGACTGAAGCCATCGGCATTAGGCTCAATCCGCTGCAAGTTGAGGTGACGGAAAACGTGCGCCAGTACACATATGTCAGCGTAACACTCGGTCGTGAAAAGCGAGTCGCAGATGTAACGGTTCGCGCTCCCGAAGGTAACTTGCCGACAGAAATGTATGCAATTCAAGATTTGGGCGATTCCTATTGGGCTCTGCAAGCTTATAGAGAATTAGACGATGCGCTTTTGCACCTTCGCGTCAACGAGCCTGAAATTGGGCTTGTTTGTTTGCGAACGGTTGGTGAGATAGCAAACATCCTGGCAGTTGATGAAATACTTGCGGCGCACAAAGATCATTGGCTAATTCGAGAGATGATTTTCCATATGGCTCGCGTTCTGCGAAGGCTTGATCTCACGGCAAAGAGTTTTTTCGCCGTCATAGAACCGGGGAGTTGTTTTGCAGGTAATCTCTTAGAACTCGCTTTAGCCGCTGATCGAACCTATATGCTCAACGACTCGTCGCAGCTTGTCGAAGTTGCAACCAGCACAATCAACGCAGGGGCGTTGCCCATGAGCAACGGATTGACGCGATTGCAATCGCGCTTTTTAGCGAATCTCGAACATGCCGTTGAAGTTTTAGAGCATCAAGGTCGCTTCGATACCGAAAGCGCATACGAAGCGGGGTTGATTACCGCCGCGCCAGATGATTTGGATTGGGACGATGAAATTCGTTTAGCGATTGAAGAACGCACCTCACTTTCGCCTGATGCTTTGACAGGTATGGAAGCGTCTCTAAGATTTGCTGGTCCTGAAACCTTGGACACAAAAATCTTCGGTCGTTTGACGGCTTGGCAGAATTGGATTTTTCAAAGACCAAAC
>JANMSG010000916.1:0-7167 GCA_031389065.1 Acidobacteriota bacterium
CTTTTTTACTTTCGCCTTCGCCTACGTCGCATCCGTTTCCTATTTTTTATTCTTCTGAAAGGGTTGGGTAATGACCAGAGTCACGCGTCGCAAATTCTTGAGCTTAGCCGCCTGCGCTCCCCTGATGGGCGTTCTTTCGGCGCGCAAACCAACAGACATTCGCATAGAAGATGTCACTTTCAACTACGAAGATCATCTGTATCGCGCCCCGTATAAATTCGGCGGCCGGCGTGTGGATCGCGTAACGCTCCTCAACGTGAACTGCGTTGTGCGCACAAGGAGTGGTCTGGTTGCGAAAGGATTTGCAGCGATGCCGCTTGGCAATATGTGGGCCTTTCCGTCGAAAGTGATGGGCTATGACACCACTCTTGAAGCCATGAAGAGCTTAGCCGACCGCATCCGTAAAATCACCGCAGACTATAGGGAGTACGGGCATCCTATAGATATAAACTGGGCGCTTGAACCGGCTTACTTGAAAGCTGCCGAAGAGGTCTCTCGGCAGATGAAACTGGCCGAGCCGATTCCTAAGCTCTGCATGCAGGTCACCGCCAGTCCCTTTGACGCAGCCATTCATGATGGCTTCGGGAAAGTGCTTCGCCGCAACTGCTACCATACCTATGGAGCAGACCTGATGACGCACGACCTGGCGCATTACCTGGGCAGCGATTTTAGAGGAGAGTTCTTAGACAGATATGTTTCACAGAAGCCGAAGCCACTGATTGCAGTCTATCACTCGGTAGGAGCGCTTGACCCACTCGTAGAGGGAGACCTCAGCGAGCGCATCAAGGACGGGCTGCCGGAGACGCTACCCGAATGGATCAATTATAACGGCATCACACATATTAAGATGAAGCTGAATGGCGAGAATCGTGATTGGGATATCGAGCGCATCGTCAGGATAGATCGCACGGTCGAAGAGGCGCAGAAGCAACGCGGCGTAACGGAGTGGAAATATCTGCTCGACTTTAACGAAAACTGCGCCAATGTCGGCTATCTGCTCGAGGTTTTACGCCGTGTGAAAGAGCAGACGCCTGGCGGCTTCAACCGTATACAGTACATCGAGCAACCGACGGCGCGAGACCTGAAGGCAAACCGTTCCAACGTCATGCATGAGGCGGCAAAACTGCGTCCTGTGGTCATAGATGAATCGCTCACCGATCTGGAAAGCCTGATGTTGGCGCGCGAAATGGGATATACAGGAGTCGCGTTGAAGGCTTGCAAAGGGCAAAGTCAAGCGATGTTGATGGCCGCTGCTGCACAGAAGTATAAAATGTTCCTCTGCGTTCAGGATCTCACCTGTCCAGGTGCCGCGCTTATTCATTCGGCGGGTCTGGCCGCTCACGTGCCGGGGGTCGTGGCACTTGAAGCCAACGCGCGGCAGTATGTCCCGGCCGCAAATAAAGGATGGGAGAAACGCTTCCCAGAAATATTTCACATCAAAGACGGAAGCATGAAAACGTCGGTCTTAAACAAGCCTGGGCTTAGCGCGGTTACGGGCTAATCTTTGAACGAGGCACGCATTGCTGGCATGTAAGCCGTAGGCAGTTTGCAGTAGATAGGAAACCTGCTGCAAACTGCTCCGTATCGGCATCTTTCAAGAGAATATAAAAGCGAGGTCATTAGAATGAAGAATATTCGATTCACCCGGTTTCTCCTGGCAGTTTTTTGTTTGAGTGCATTTATCATTGTGCCTTCTCAAATGCCGGCGCAAGGGCAGCAGACAGCGCCTGCATCAACAGGCTTGCCGACGGGCGTAAAAATTGAGCTGAAAGTACCGATGCGTGATGGCGTCAAACTCGCCACCAATATTTTTCTCCCTGAAAGTAACGGACCCTTTCCCGTAGTGTTGCAGCGCACGCCTTACGGCAAAGACTCTTTTAGTCAAGGCGCTCTCGCCTGGACCAAGGCAGGCTTCGCCTTTGTCGTTCAAGACTGTCGAGGGAAAGGCAAGAGCGAGGGTGAATATCATCCTTTCGTTGAAGACCCGCAAGACGGTTTCGACACGGTTGAATGGGCGGCGAAACAGTCCTGGTCAAGCGGCAAGGTCGGCATGTATGGCGCATCGGCGATGGGCATCGCCGCAAACCTGGCGGCAATGGAGAATCCGCCACACCTCAAGGCTATCTTTGTGTTGGTGGCGCGTTCGAGTATCTACCACCAATCGGCTTTTATGGGTGGCGTGTTTCGCAGAGAGTTAAACGAAATCTGGCTCAAACGACAGAAAGCCGAAGACGTATTGCAAGATACCTTCAAACACGCTGTCTATGACGGCGCTTATGATTCAAACGAAATGTCTAAGCACTGGAACAAGATTCAGGTACCGGCTTATAACTACGGTGGCTGGTACGACATTTTTTCCGAAGGCAATATTCAGAACTTCATTGGGCTTCAGAAAAACGGCGGCAAGGGTGCGGCAGGCAATCAGAAATTGATTATGGGACCGTGGGCACATGGTCAGCTTGAAGAAGTGAAATACCCTGCGAATTCCGGCCTCGGAATGTTCGGCGGCAATCTGTCAAACGAGCTGGCGATGCGGTGGTTCGATTACTGGCTGAAAGGTCAAAATAACGGCATTATGAACGAACCGCCAGTTAAGTATTATGTGATGGGCGATGTCACAGACCCAACAGCGCCGGGCAATGAATGGCGCACGGCATCGAGCTGGCCTCCGCCTGCAAAGAGTACGCCATACTTTTTAACGACCAACGGCGGACTGGATATGGCACAGCCGAAAGAGGCAAAGAGTAGCGACACCTATCAGTACGACCCGAACAGTCCTGTGCCGACGATTGGCGGCGCGAATTTAAATATCAAAAAAGGACCGATGGATCAACGCGCCATAGGCGAGCGCAAAGATTTATTGAAATATCAAACGCCGGTTCTGACTTCGCCTGTTGAAGTAACCGGCCGCGTGAGTGTCGAATTGTTCGTTGAATCGGATGCGCCGGATACAGATTTCATGGCGAAACTTGTTGACGTTTATCCTGATGGCACAGAGCGCCTGGTTTTGGATTCGGCCTTCCGCGTGCGTTTCCGTGAAGGCTTCAACAAAGAAGTATTCATGAAGAAAGGCGAAGTTTACAAAATCACCATAGACCTCTGGAATACCAGTTTGATATTCAACAAAGGTCATCGCCTGGCTATACACATCACCAGTTCAAACGACCAGCGATTCGACCCGAACCCGAACACAGGAAAACCCTTGCGCGCCGATAACGAAACCCGCGTGGCTACCAATACCATTCATCACAGCCGCGTTTATCCTTCGCGCGCGCTGCTGCCGATTGTGCCTGTGTATAACAAGAGACCGTAGTTTTTGCGGGGCAATCTCAAATCAAGTTGCGTGGATTGAGATTGCGGCTATGCCGCTTTACGGAAAGTCCTAGACCTTCCGCACATCAAAGCGGCATAGCCGCAACTTTGATTTTTTTTCATGTGGAAACTATTTATGAAATCAATACAAATGAAAATCTCTCTGCCTTTCCTCATCATTTGCTTGCTCGCTTTGTTTTCAGTAAACGCGCAAGCGCAAACCAACGACGCTACCAACAAAGCGGTTTTCAAAGTCGGCGCTAGCCGTCGCGACATCACTCCGAAAGAACCTGTGCCGATGTGGGGGTACGGAGATCGCCACGATATGCTTTCGCAAGGCACGCTCGACCCGCTTTATGCGGCGGCGGTTGTCTTGCAAGTCGGCGATAAAAAAATTGCCATCGTCGGGTTGGACCTGGGACGTTCGCCTGCCGAACGCTCTCTGCAAATTATTCGCAAGCGCATCAAAGACGAAGCGGGCATTGAATACTCTTTCATAGCCGGTTCGCATTCGCATCATACGCCTGTGCTTGAACTCAGCGACGAAACAGGCAAAGGCAAAGGCAAATTTGATGCGTCGCTGCGTTACTACAAGCAGATGGAAGACGGCATCGTCGCCGCCATTATCGAAGCCAATGGCAAACTCTTTGCGGCGAAGATGGCTACAGGGTCTGTGCAACTACAAGGCTTCAATCGCAATCGTCACACGAAGATTGAGCCGAAGCCTTCTGACAGAGAACTCGCAGTCATGCGTTTCGATGATATGAACGATAAGCCGATTGCGGTGATCGTAAATTTCACTGCGCATCCGACGACGATCCCCGCTTTGACGTTGAAATTTTCCGCCGATTTCGTCGGCGCTATGAAAATGACGATTGATAAAGAGATGAATGTGACAAGCCTTTTTATGCAAGGCGCTGCGGGCGATCAGTCGGTCAACCAAGGCGAAAACAAAGGCTATGAAGCGTTCGGGCAGGCTCTGGGGCGCGAGGTCGTCAAACTCGCTTCATCACTCAAACCGCAAGAGGTCGCCAAACCTTCGCTGGCAGTGAAAGAAGATCGTTTTACATTTTCATCACGCACCGACATGAAGAATCCTTTCGTGATGGCGGCCTATCAAAAAGCCTTCTTCCCTGAACTGATTCCAAACTTCGTTGACGAATACGCCGAAGGCATTCGCCCGCGTTTGACAGTAGCCGTGCTCAACAACGAGATCGCTTTGGTCGGCGCGTCCGGCGAATTCTTCAGCAATCACGCCCTACGACTCAAAGAGCGGGCGCGTGTCAAACAACTTTTCTTTTTCGGGTATGCCAACGGCTACCATCAATATTTCCCGACCATTGAAGCCGTCGCAGAAGGCGGTTACGGCGCAGACAACGCGGTGTCGCCTGCAGAAATCGGCGCGGGCGAAAAGCTAATGAACACGGCGCTTTTGTGGATTTATCAAATGCTCGGCAAGCTGAAATAATTTCATAACCCATCAAAGAGTGCTTCACATTGAAAATGCCAGTGCTAAAATAAGACGCACGCTGACCTTGAGGGAGAAAAGAAAGAGCAATGCCTGACTTGACCGAAATCTACAACGCTTTTGATGCGGATGAACCTCTACCCGCTACGGATGATGCCCGTTATGTTGATCTCTCGCCCGTCAGAGGCGATAACAAGATCGCTCAACGCCTGGCGCAAAAAATCAAGTTTGCGAAAAAGGCAGGTGAATCCCATCACTTGTTAATGGGACACAACAAATGCGGCAAGACTACGGAATTAAACCGAACAGCTCTGATTCTCGAAAAAGAAAATTATGTGACCGTCTGTTTTGATATCGCCGACATGGCAACTCGCACATTCGAGTACACCACAGTGCTGTTATTGTTAGCCGGTCAAGTGGTCGAACAATTGAGCAGCAATTATGAAATTAAAGTAAAAGGCGAAAGTACAGAAAAACTTGCTGCATTTCTACGTGAAAAAGAGATCAAGACGGGTACAGGGTTTTCTGCTGAAGCGACTGGTTCAACAGAGGTAGAAGTTGGCGCAGGGTGGTTAGCAAAAGTTTTAGGGAAATTAGGGTTTGAATTGAAAGGCGGCTTTCAAAAAAGCCGCGAGATGACTGTTAAAATCGAAAAAGATACCGATGGGTTTATCAATGCGGTTCGTGACTTGGTGCAAGACGCGAAAGAGAAGATTCAAGAAGCAGGTCATGAAGGTCTTGTCATCATTTGCGATGGTGGTGACAAACTCGCCTTCAGTGCTACGGATGAACAAGGCAGGAATTATGATTTACAACACTCCCTGTTTGTTGATCATGAGAGTGATTTGCGCGCCGTGCCTTGTCACGTCATTTATACAGTCCCGCTTTCCGTAGCGGTCAATTTCGGTGATATTTGGGAGCAGACAACAGAATTTGTTCCTGCTATTCCGGTAACCAAACTGCAAGGAATTGATGAGAAATATTCAGAGGCTGGTCGCCAATCACTAAAAGACGTGGTCAATAGGCGTTTGAAACAATATGACACTTCTATTGAGCAACTTTTTGAGTCCCCTGATTTGATTGAAAGATTGATAGATGTTTCGGGCGGACATATCAGCGATCTCTTGCTCCTCATACGTGAGGCAGTAACCGAAACTCAGATTGAAGGCGCAGAAAAAATTCAAGAAACTCACATCAAACGCTCCATACGAAATCGCGCTCGTGAATATACAAGCCTGATTGAAAGCCCTTACCTTGAGATATTAATTGCGGTCGATCAAATCAAAGTGCCGCCATCAAACAGCAATATTTACAGAGAAATAATTTCCAAACGATTGGTACTCGAATATATTTGTGGCGATGACAGGCCTGTTGATCTGCATCCGCTGGTGGCGGCTTCAGATGCTTACAGAAGATTTAGTAACCCGAAACTTACATGAGCAACAGAGCAAATAATTTTGAAACAAGCGGTGATCCTGTCGAACCTTTGGTAACGTCCGAGGCGATTCGCTCACGCGATGAGATTGTCAAAAACATCGCCGAACTCTATCAAGATGAAGATGCTGTTCTGGCAGAAAGCGAAGAGCATCAACTGCGTCGTTTGATTCAAACCCTGCGTAATCGGAAAGGTCGGTTCGGTTTGATATTTGCCGTATCAAACGAAATGGCGCAACGCAAAAGGCTCACGCAACAAATCAAAGATAGTCTGTACGGTCAACACCCTGTAGAAATCCAACTCAGCGAAGATGATGAGAGTTTGCTTGATAAATTGCTCACAGCCCCCGCTGCGCCTGAACCATTGATTGTTTATGGGATTGAAAATCTACTCCCTTCTGTAGACAGCTTAAAGGCGCGACGCGAACAAACGCTCAACGAATTGCAGTTACGCAGAGAACAATTTCGCAATCTCGGAAGACCGCTTTTGCTCTGGATGCCTGAATATGTTTACACCATGATCGGACAACAGGCTGTGGACTTTTGGAGCTGGCAGGGCGGAGCTTTCTTTTTTACAGCGCCGCAAGCGGAAAAAAGTAGAATGGCGCAAGAAGTTGGCTGGCATCCGAGCAGAGTCAACAACCTTCCCGATTTACGACAATTCGTTTTCAACTTTGAAGGGCGCGAAGCAGAGATAGAGAAACTGCTTGAGACTTTACGGGCAGGCAAAAGTGTGTTGATTCAAGGCATCGCAGGAATCGGTAAAAGTTCGCTGGCTCTTTATCTGGCGAAAAATTTAATCAACGATTATCCCGACGCGCAACTTTTCATTTCGCTTAAAAGTTCTGCGGACGCTCCACGCCTTGCTGTTGACGGTTTGCGCGAAACGATACACGCGCTTCGACCGATAGAACGTCTGCCCGATGATGTGACAACGCTTGTGGCACATTACC
>JANMSG010000874.1:0-5744 GCA_031389065.1 Acidobacteriota bacterium
AGGTGAACGCCAGATCGCGGGTGAGTTGTTTGCCAATCGTCAGACGCGCCGCGGGGTTAGAGTTGGGCTGCAACACAGGGTCTATCTGAAAACGGCTGAGGCCCAGCAGAGATTGCGCGGGCTGCGAAATAAATTCGTCGGAAAGGAGCGAGGCGGCTGTGCCTAGTCCTGAAGCCAGTATGTCCTGACTGCCAAGCGTGCTCGATTCGGTCTTGCCGGTTGCCACGAGCGAAAGAATTTCGGCACGCGGCAAATCAGGGTCAGCGCGCAAGGTCACATCCATGGCGTCAATCGGGCCCTGTAATCCCAGATAGACGTGGTAGCCGCTGACATCACCTTCTGTCAAAATATTGACCACAGGAGACGCGCCTCCAATGGGGAAATCTATCGTCCCTGTGGTAATGTCATAGCGTTGCGAGCGTAACTTGATCGTGCCACCTTCAACGCTGACTCGACCTGTGATGCTCGGATCGTCAATCGTGCCGCCGAGCGAGATCGCCGCTGAAGCGACTGTGTTAATCTGCTGATTGCGAATCAACAAAGTGTTGGGCGCTTCCACACGCACGTCAAGATTGATCGGCGGAAACCCGAAGCCGCCGGAACTGCCTGTGGTCGCGCTGCCATCGCCAAAACTCAATCCGACGCTGCCACCGCCACCGCTACCTGTCAGGCTGGATAGATCCAGATTGGTGGTGTACTCACCTTCTGGAATGATGACTGTGCCGCTGAGCACTTGCCTGTCAGGCGTACCGTTCAACTCAAAGTTGCCGTTCACAACGGCTTGTGCGCCCTGATACAAAACATCTACCTCGTTCGCCGTGGCGACGAAGCGCCAGTCTTTCGGTTGTAACTGCGCAAGCGTGAGAACGCCGCTGGCGTTGATGGTGCCGTCATTGGCGAGCGCCGTAAAGTTTTCAAGCGTGACCTTGTCTCCGGCAAGAACGATTCGCCCGTTGCCGTGTTCAATGTTGACAGGCATATCAACGCCTGTGAACGAGAGATCCTTCGCCTGAATTTCTCCATTCAAACGAGGGTCGCTCACCGTGCCGTCCAAACGCGCATCAATTGCCAGGGTGCCGCCCAGGAAAAGATCAGGACTAACTTGTCCAAGGCTGTCTAAATTCGCTGAACCATTCAAGGCAAAGTTGAGCCTTGCGTCTTCATTCAAACCGAGTGTGCCGCCTAGTCTAAGGTCTATCCCTTGACCGCTGATGCGAGTTTGTGAAAGCGCAATCTGTGAGCCGTTCAAGGTCACAGCAAGCGGCGTTTGAATGTTGATGGCTCGCCCTTGAACCTGTAAGGCTACGGTGCTGAAAGTCAGCTCGCCGCGCAGATTGTCGAGCGTGGTTTCTCCCTTTTCATTGGCGATGGGACCGGCGACGTGCAATTTGCCGTTGACGACGCCCGCGATGGACGAAGCGAGGTCTGGAGCGAAAGCGTTAATCAGTGGCACGATGTCAAAATCTTCAAGATTGGCTACCACATCAATGGGTCTGCCAGGGCGACGCAATTCTATGCTGGCTCGCAGAGGCTGCGGTTTGCCTGCAATGCCAGTGATGAGATCAATGTCAACGCGCCCGCCGGGGTTTGTCTTTGCCGTAAGACTCAAGGGACCGGCGTCGCGTCCGTTGATGGTGACGTTCTGTCCTTGCGCCTTGAGGTCTACATTGAGTTCGCCTATGTCATCAGTATTTCCGCGTGCCTGAAACGTCGCGTTCGCTACGCCTGTCACGGTAGTTGTAGTGAGATTGAGCGAAGCCGCAAGCTGACCTAAATCCACATTGTCGGCTTTGCCTTGCAGTTGGAAAATATTGGTCTTGAGATCGAGAGTGCCGTCGGCAATCAATTGACCTTGCGCCAGGCGTATCTCGCCGCGCTCCAGTCGCGCGGTTTTCCCGTCAAAGATGAGATTGGCGGTGGCAAGCTGCGCCGCTTGTCCTGCGACCGTTCCATCCAGGAGATTGACCGTCGCTGTGCCTGTAGGAGAGCCTGGCAAGCCTGTCAAATGCGCCTCGCCTGAAAGCACACCAGAGATAAATTCCTGCTGGCTGGAAAGACCTGTTGCTGCGGTAAGCGTCTCCACATTGACGCGCTCAAGCGTAGCATCTAGCCGTCCATCCGTAGCGGCAGAAGCACGCGGCGCAGCATACGTGAATTTCGCTGTGCCACCGTCAGCAACAGCCAGTGTGCCATTTTCAAAAGCGACCTGAGTCGGCGAGAAAAGCACATGACCGGTAAGGCTGCCCAGGGTTTTATCACGAAGCCCAACATCTGCTGCAATCAAATCACCTTCAATCGTAGGATCGCTGATTGAACCCGTGACGCGACCTTCAAAACTGAAATCACCAGCGAGACGCGGCTGGTAATCGGCTAATGATTTTTCGACATCTTTTATCGAGTAAGCAATGGTCTGTAACTCTGTGGCGTTTGTTGAAGTGAGCGTGAAGCGCAGGTCAGAATCGCCTTTGGGAGAGAGTTGCCCGGTTGCCGTTATTTGTGAAGCAGGTGTGGCAAGCGCCAATTGTTCTACATTGAAAGCGCCGTTCTGCGCTTTGATGGAAACATCTCCGGTAAGCGGAATGACGCTTGCGGTCTGTGTCGTTTCGCCGCGTAATTGCGCTGTGATGGTGCCGCTGAGCGTCTCGAATTTGGTTCCCGGCCAAGTGACATTCAGCTCTCCGTTGACGCTGCCTGTGAGCGGGTTTTCGGTTACCTCTAAGAGATTGAAAAGCTCACTGGTTTTTAAGTCTGTCAGATTCGCAGTCAAACGCGAAGCGCCGTTGCCTGCAATCTGCACACTGACATCGCCCGTCGCGGTTCCGCCTAAAATAGCCGTCGTGAATTTATTCAAGGTCAGGGCGTTATTATCGGCAGAGAGTTGTCCGCGAGTCTGCCCGATTTGCGTGCCGGATACCTGACCGCCATTGAGATTAAGTCCGCCACTGATCTTGTAGCGTCCGTCTCGCAGATTCGCCGTAACATTGTTGAGCGCGATACCTGAAATTTGTCCTTCATCAATATCCAGACGTGTCGCGTTCACCTGTTTTACATAGGCCTCGGTTCGACCATCCTGCATACTCGCGTTGATGGTGCGCAGCACGATTCCTGCAAGCTGGGCTTGCGGCAAAGCGACGCGCGCAATATTCAACTGCTGTATGTTTGCCTCTGTACGGCCGTTTGTTATCTCGCCTTGCAAGCCGTAGGCCTGCACATTGGTGAGTTGATTTTTTTGCGCGACTATCGAATTTGCAGTTGCCTGCTTGCCAGCAAAAGTGATTTGTTGGCCTTCGCCTTCGATAGTGATTTCCTCGACACTGACGCCACGCACTCGCGCCTCAGCAACTACCAAATCATCGGATGAGGCTCTGCCAGTGATTTTGTAGCGCGAGCCTTCTCCGTTTACATTGCCATTGAAAGTGGCTGCGCCTTGCAATCCTGCATCCGGCACAAAGACGCGCTCAGCTTCATCGAGTATCACCTGCGCCTCCACATCGAAGTTGTAGCGCAGCGCCTGCCAATCCTCTACTCGTCCATTCAAACTGATGATGTTGGCGACTGGTGATTGAAACTTCAGGTTATCAATCTCCGCTCCTACCTCGCTCATACGACCTTCGAGGTCAAGGCTTTCGAGAGAAGTTTCGCGACCTTCATAACTGAGGCGTCCTTCTTCTGTTTTGAATTTCAAAGTGACTTTGGATTCGCCGGCAATCGGTTGAGCAGTTCCTGTCAGTTTCCCCAACTCGCCTTCTATCTTATGAGCGCGATCATTGAGATGCAAAGCGCCGCCGTTGACAGAGGCGACGAGGCTTGAGAAATCAAAGGTAATGCGACTGGGTGCGCTCGGTGGCGGCGCGTGTAGGCCGCGGAAATTGGAGTTGCCTTGCTCGTCAAGTTCAACGTAGGCATGAAGGTTTTCAAGATGAAGGGTTTTGAAGATCATCTCGCGTTGCAAACGAAGTGCAAAAGGATTGGGAATCTCCAACTCCAGCACGACCTGGTCAATTGTGGCAATGAGTTGTTCTGTCTGTTCGTTGTAGATTTTTACATCGTGAACTTTCGCCTTGCGTACCCCCCAGGCAATATCAAGTCCACCAACTTCGGCGCGTAGCCCATAGCCTGCAAGAGCCGTCTGCACCTGGCTCACAATGTTGCGATTGAGTCGCCCTGAGCGTATGTAGAAGAGCGCGACAAAAACCACCGCCAGGAGCAATAAGATAGCGACAACCCCTGCGCCCAGCAGACGCTTGCGTCGTTTTGTCCAGCGCGGACGAGATGGAGGCATTTCCGGTGTTTGATTCATAGTCCCGTGCACACAAAGAGATGAGCTTTGGGATGAGCGGTAGTAAGATTAGCATGGGCATGAAGGGAGGTAAATAGACGGAATCAGATAATTGATTTCTTAGGCGTGCGAAGGAGCACGAAGGAGCGCAGACATTGATGTCCGCATGAATTTGAAAACCTGCGGACATCAATATCTGCGCTCCCGGTGGCATTCATTTGCACACCATAACTACAAAGTAAGACCAAGGCTTTCTTCTTCGATTTTCGTTCTCGCCTTCTTGATGGTTTCATCAAAGTGCTTTTCTAAATCGGCGTTTGCGCCTCTTAAACCCAAGACCACGCCTTCGGCCCAATCCAAATACTCAAGGCGTCTTTGCAAACTCCAATCGGCAGGCGGACTGTTGGAAATATCTGTGACGTTGCTGGTCTTATCGGCAAGTTTAAGCTGTTTTGCGCCTGTGGATTTATGCGGCGCGTTCAAGATTTGCAGGCGTTTTCTTTCCGCTTTCGGCAGACTCTTGTCGTCTGTACACTCTTGCACGAGTGAGAGGACCGCGCTGCCGAAGTGCTCTTTTATCTCTTCCGGTTTGGTGTCAGTGTCTTCAATGGTGTCGTGCAAAATGGCCGCCACCAGCGTGTTCATATCTCTGACCTTGCCGACGCTCCAGAGCATTTCAGCAACCGTGATCGGGTGGTTGATGTAAGGCGAAGCGTCCGTACCTTTGCGGCGTTGATCGCGGTGCTTGTGCGCGGAAAATTTTACGGCGCTCAGAAACAGCGCGAATTGTGATTCATTAAAGTCCATATTTTTTTATAACCCTCTCGCTGCCTGTAAGCAATGGCGAAGGCTATCGCTTCACAGATTTCCTTTGCAAACCAAGCTCTTGAGCATTTGTGTGATTTGATTTTGAGGTTAGCAAGTAAAGACCTTTGTGAGTGGCTTGTTGTGTGACCATCGCAAAGTCAGCGTCTGATTTGAAAAGCTTGTTGGAAAGATGCAAAGAGCTAAATCCGTGTGGCTGGGACCAATCAAATGGCGCGCCAAGACCTGGAGTCCGGGCGCGCCTTGATGATCGGTTTTTGTTGAATCAGTTTCGCCACATCAAATAAATAAGAAACGCGCTCGCCTTTAGCTGGTTTTCTTTATACTCATGACAAGCTTCTTGTAATCGCCGGCATTCTTTTCCTCTACCTCACCTACAAAAAAGGTAAGAATGATAAGCGGACTCTTCGCCTGCAAAAGGTCAACACTCCAATTGATGGCCACGCCCTCGACTTCTCCTGTCCCGACCTCCGTATAATGCGGCATACCGTTGTGTGTACCCTTTCTCGGCTTGCCAACAATTTTCTTCTTCTTGACCGTCTTACTCAGTTCTTCATCAAGAGCTTGCACAGCCTCTTCAAAGCTATCTTCATCGGGAACCCAGAAGACCAGTGTGTAACTGTCATCTGGTGCGGAAACG
>JANMSG010000886.1:0-3935 GCA_031389065.1 Acidobacteriota bacterium
CGCTGGACCGCGCCCTTCGCCGGAACCTATGCCCTAACCTACGATGAGCGCGCCCGCGTTGCCTCCGCCACCCTCAACAACCTCCCTCCGATCCCCTACGAGTACGATCACGACAGTCTGCCCGTCCGCGCCGGGGCCTTGAATATCGTGAATCGGCGTGAAATCTTCATTGAGAATTGTGCCTTGACCTTGACTATCTACGGCTATCGCATTGGTGACGTTGGTGACATTGACGAAAAAGGTTTCGTTGAGTTCGGGCACGGTGTCGCCGTTGACTAAGACATCAAACGTATAAGTCGAACTTCCCGCTGGAATGGTCTGTGCGCTGAGCGACTTCGCCACGTAGTCGTTGTCTTCGGTTGCGGGGGTGTCGTCTTGCGCCGTGCCGTCCGCTGTGGCGATGTCGAAGGTGACGCCGCCCGCGCCTGCCGGAGCAGACAAGCTGACGGTGAAGGTAAAGCTGGTGGTTCCCGCGTTGCCTTCGTTTAAAGAGACATCGTTGATGGTTAAATTCGGCGCGGCATCGTCATTGACAAGGGTGCCTTGTCCTTGCCCGTCAGTGACCGTTGCGCCCGTGACGTTGGTGACATTGACGAAGAAGGTTTCGTTGGTTTCGGGCGAGGTGTCGCCGTTGACTAATACGGTGAATGAGTAGGTCGAACTTCCCGCTGGAATCGTCTGTGCGGTGAGCGACTTTTGTGTGTAATCGCTCGGCTGAGTCGCCGTATTGTCTGCCGTGGCGATGTCGAAGGTCACACCGCCTGGACCTGCCGGAGCAGACAAGCTGACGGTGAAGGTAAAGCTGGTGGTTCCCGCGTTGCCTTCGTTTAAAGAGACATCATTGATGGAAAGATTGGGCATAATCACAGCCCCATTTGCTGTGATAGAAAGATCGTCTATGGCTAATCCGTGATCGTTTCCTCCGTCATTAATGTCTTCCCAACGCAACCAAATTTCCTGCCCGTTGGCGACAGGAGTTCCGAAGGTCAAAGTTGCAGACTTTGCCGTACGATTGGCGGCAGCGTTCCCATCAAGCAGTACGCCAGTCCCGGTATTGGTGAAAGTCGGGCTGGTAAAACTCAAACTTGAAAACGCTGTCCAACCTGTGCTTGGTGTGTCTGCATCTGTGATGACGCCGGCATTGGCGACTTGATGCTGAAAATTCAGCGTATGCGCTACCGGAGTGGCCGCACCACCATCACGCCATTGTTCGCCTACATAATTAATGCTCAAAGACGCGATTGGTGAACCCGTGTTGTTGGTTAATTTGACCGCATAATAAAATGTACCTGTGCCTCCAGAAGCCACGGAACCGAGAGCGCGATCTGTTAGGGGGTTTGTGCCTGCCACGCCAAAGCTGTAGAGCGCGCCAGTGTTGGAAGAACCAGTGCCAGCGTTGTAAGTGGTACGCGTTGAGTACAAACCGGCAATTGTCATATTATCTGCCCAAGCGATGTTGGTTCCGGCTGAAGCCAGTGTGTCGAAATTATCCGTCAGTGGACTGCCAAATGAAGTGATAGATCCGCCGTTAGTTAAAGCAGAAGAAGGCGGCAGCAACCTGACTGTGAACAAGATTACGAATAAAAAAATCGCGGTTCCGAAAGACTTAATCATCCATTTTTTATTTTGAGCCAGAGGTTGTGCACGATGAACTTTTGAATTTGTGTTGGTTGAATCGGATGGTTTGGAAAATCGAGAAGTGCTTCTCAAAAAGCGGTTAAGTAATTTTTTTTTCATAGCGTGCAAAGCCCTGCTCTGATTGCACCCTTGGGTCTTTTATACAAACCACAAACACGGGGCATGCAAAATAGATGTGGGCATACTCCTTTATAAATATTTAAAAATAGAACGGGAAGCGCTAAGGGATAAAGTAATCGGCTCAAACGCGAAGACGCATTTTATATCAGGGTCTGACTCGCCGCAAGCACCTGAAGCTTTGTTCAGAGAAAATTAATCGCCGCCTTTTTCAAGCTTCCACACGCAAGAAATTTCCTGTATAAGTATCGCTTGTAGCAAAGCAGGAGATTCTCAAAGCTCAGTTTGATATTGCTCACGCATTGCACCATCTTCCTACGGATCTCTGGAGCAATCATTTCGGCTGTAGCCTTTTCTAAAAGCCTCTGGAATCAATCTTATCAAACGAAGTACATTGCATCTGGCTGTTACCAAGACGTCACAATACGTAAGCAAATAATCTGAAGAAGCATCTGAAATTGAAAATGGTCAAAGTATGAGAAGGAATCTTTCATAATAGGAAAGCAAAATTCCTTTCGGTGCAAAATTTATCTATTACGAAAATAGACCAGTACGTACAGTTGCTGATAAGTTTTGATTTTAATTGAAAATTCAATTGTCGGAAGGAACCAGCTATGCCGATCAAAATTCTTGTCGTAGAAGACGAGAAAGACGCGCGTGATTTTCTCGCCATCTTGCTAGAAATGGAAGGCTACGTAGTCTCGACTGCAACCGACGGCCTGGAAGCACTCAAAAAAATCGAAATAGAACCTCCGGACATGATTATCAGCGATATCAGTATGCCCAATCTTGACGGGGTAGATCTGGTCAAAACTCTTCGTAGCTCGCCCGAATTTAGAGATATTCCGGTCTTGATGCTTAGCGCATACGGCAGTGGAAACTTAATCAGCGCAATCAACGCAGGCGCAAACCATGCAATGCGAAAACCCGTCAATGTGGAGTCATTATTGAAGAATGTAAGGGAGTGGACCGGCGAAGTCTAAGGCTCCAAAACCAGAAGTTAATTCTCGATTGACGCAATCTAAAAATCAGGATGTATTGCCCTGATTTGTGTGAACAGATTCGCGTGAACACACGAAAATGCCTTACCGGTGACGGAACCCGTTGATCGGAATCAACGATTAAGAGATTAAGGGAGATTCGATCAAGGCATCATCAAAAGGCAGATCATCAAGCGACTTTACAATGATATTGTAATTGATGACCGCAATTTGTTCCTGATTCACAAAACTAAGCACTTCTACATTCTCAGCTTCCATAGACAGGATATTTTGAATATATATAGAGGGGAAGCGTTGAACATAATCATTGGTTATTGCCTTCAATGCCAATTCACGTGAACTGTATACGCCAATTGGCAGTCCAAAATTCATACTTTCGGTTTGTGGAACCACAATAAAAATATTCATAGCTGATTATTACGAATCGTTCTTCGCTTGTCTATATCAGTTTTTTTCGTATCTTCAGGTTGTTTTCAATGGCAATCTGGTAGCGGCATGGTCTGGAATGAGCCGGCGTTTACCTTTGTTCACGCGGACTACCTGACTCTGTAGGAAGGCTTTGTACGAGGAGCCAAACTGCTTGAAAAATACGCCTTGGTTTTCACCGATATCATCCTATTGTTGGTGAGTTGTAGGGTTGATTTTGTGCTCGCTGTGATGGCAAGGCGAAAGGATGTTGCTGGTATCCGGTTAGGAGTTGCTGGTGTCCTTTCGCTCAATACTCCATATGAAGTACCAGCGCAGTTTAGTACAACATCCCTACCTTGTATATTCCCTGTTTAGGTCTCAGATCGTGGGTAGCGCCCAAGTATCATCTATTGCCATACATTATGAAATCAGAATAAACTTTGAGCCAGAGGTCAGACAAGCCCTTAAAGCTGTCGGAAAGCCTTCGCCTATGAGTTTGTTGCTTTCCATCATCGCGTACTAAATTTGTCGGCAGACTTATGTGGCTGATATAATCAAAGGCTAGTAAGGAGAAGGAATAGTCGTGTCCATCAAAATTCTTGTTGTAGAAGATGAGCCTGAATCGCGCGAATTTCTCGCCATATTGCTTAAACTCGAAGGCTACGCAGTAACCACTGCCAACGACGGGTTGGAAGGCATAGCCAGCGTTCAAGCAGACTGTCCTGACATCATCATATCGGACATCTGTATGCCCAACTTAGACGGCATTGA
>JANMSG010000919.1:0-12202 GCA_031389065.1 Acidobacteriota bacterium
ATATAGATGCCGAACTCGCCTTTGTCTTTGAAATGCGAAGCGCCCTTGGTGTAATTGCCAAGCACCTTGCGCGAAGCCGAAACTTTGACGCCGCAAATAAATGGCAAGCGGCTCAGCTTTTTTACATCGCGGGTTCGCATATGCGCGAGCTTCGGGTCAACGGCTATGTCTGCGTTGTCATATAAAAAAAGCGGCAACCATTTTCCCTTGTGGTCGAACAGGTCGCTGATCTGGCGTTGAAAAAAATCTTGTATGTCTGCCGCATCACCAATCGAAAGCGGCGCGATGACAGCGGCATCAGCTCCTGCGTCCAAAGCGAATTCAATATTGGCAAGCGTCTCCTTGCGCGATTCTGCCGTAACCCCTACCCAGGCTTCTACAGGTGTCCTGTCGTTATCTGCAATCTCCCTGTTGATATTTGCGATTTCGTCAACTTCTATGCCCATCAAGCGTTGACGCTCGCGGTTGGCGATGCGATTGTATTCGCCGGTGGTGCCTACGCCGAAGATGACATCTGCCCCGTAGCCTTGTTGTGCGTTGTAGCGAAAGATGTTGCGTTGTTCGGCTTCTATGACGCGCCCGTTCTCATCCAGCACAGTGATGCTGGGGATGCTCAAGCCGCGCCTTGGCTCGTATTTCAAGCCCATTTTCTGCACGCCTCCAAATAATTCATCACTTCAAGCTCATCTCCAGGTTGGTATTCAACCAAGAGATTTTCAACCTCGCTGCGCTCGAATGCGTGAAGCGAGATTGATTGTGCGCGGTGATTTGGAAACGTAACCTCAGCCAATTCTACCCAACCGTTTGCCAGTTGATATTGCGAACGAATCTTGCCTACGAGAATATTTTCAACTTGAGGCGAAGAGTCATGGAATATTTGAATCAACGAATCGGCATCTATTCTGCCATTGGTTGGAAAATTCTCCGGTAGTGTGATTTTGAGAAGTTTGGCAGTCTCTTCTACAACGTCACGACGCACAGGAAAGCGATAGAGTCTTTTATTGCTCTCGTGATAAAGCTCTATCGAATGTGTTTCGGTTGCCAGTAACAGTTTGAATTTCAGTATCCAATCGCTGCCTATAGATTTTCTGAGTTTGATATTGTGATCACTGTTTGGCGAGTTGAAATATAAGTCCTGCCCTAAAATATTCGACAGCGAATTCCCATTATCGTCTATGCGAATCGGGTGCGCTTTAATTTTATCAACGAGAGTTTGATTGAGCTTTCCAAATGCTCGCCACTCCCAAACATAACCTTCTTCCGGCGCTTTCATCATCGGTTTATCGTCATCCGTCCTTCACTGAATAATTGCGTTCCCACTTTTATCTTTCAATCTGCTGTATGTTGTCTTCTAATCGGCTCCTTCGGCGTGTGCGGTTTCGGGTGAATGAGGAACCACAGGGAAGAGTCGCGCTTCGATGAGTTGAAGAATTTTTTCGGGGGATTCGCCTTCCAACGCCATTCGTTTCGCTTCCACAACGACAGGCGCAATTTCCGCAGCACGAGCGGCAAAACGCGAATCCTGTTTGATTATATCTTCGATAACGCGCAGTTCACGTTCGCTTCGCGGCATGTCGCGGGAAAGTCCCATCGCGACCGCCAGTTGTTTCGGAATCGTTTTGTTATTGATGATCAAACCGAGCGGATTGAGTTCTTCAATCGCCTGCTCTTTCAATTTATCCAAACGCAGCAGAGAATTTTTAAAACCCAACTGCCCGCGCAATGTCAATTCAATGACAGGTTTGTTTTTGTCATCAACATGGTTTTCGCCAACGCAGGCTTTTCGCAGAATGTCCAGAATTTCTGCGCGAACCAATTCCGGGTCTTCGCCGCCGCCGACTTCGAAAGGGATGCGCTTGAAGGCGCGTTGATAAAAATCTTTTCCCGCTTCAACAAACTCCTTTTTGATATTCGTGCCGTCTGTTTCGATAAGGAAGGCGCCGCGTTGTACTTCGACTTCATCCACGCTGCAAGCTTCCAAAGAGCCTGGATTATAAGCCCAGCCTTCGATGACAAACTTCTTGTGCGTGTGACCTAACGCCAGATAATCAATGGCCTCGCGCATGGTCACGAGCTTTGCAATCGATAGCGCATTTTGCACTTTGTGATTGAGTTGCCCTTCCACATCTGAATGCAAAAGCATGATGTTGGTCGCGCCTTCCCGCTTCTTGTCCAGAGTCGCCTGAGCAAGCGTAGGCAAGACGTTTCCAGTCGTTGAACCGTACCAGTTCGAGCCGAATATTCGCGCATCTTTAATGTCTATGTACGAGCCTTTCTTGGTCACATCATCCCACTCCCGCATGGTCGCCCTGCCATCGTCTTCCCAATGCGGTTCCAACAGTTTGATGTACCCCCATTGGGAAAAACTACGGAGCCAACTAAAACGCGAAGTCGCTTCGTGCTGGTCGTGATTGCCTTCGATGACAATGACAGGGATGCGCGCTTCGGCGAGCTTCATCAACATCGCCATAGCGTGATTGGCGGCTTGCGGTTCGACCAGTCTGCGATCAAATAAATCGCCAGCGATGAGCACGAAATCAACGTGACGACCGAGCGCATAACGCTCTATGACTTCGCACCAGGCGCGAAAGAAATCGCCCGTTCGGTCAGGCAAATTGTATCGTTTGATGCCAAGATGAACGTCGGCTATATGTAGGAATCTTGCCATAATGTGTCCGCAAGGATTCTACACAGAACAGTGAATAGTGAACAGTGAATAGTGAATAGTGAGGAAGTAGATGCCAAATGCCAGCTGCTAAATATCAGAATAAAAAAGCTAACCTCGACTATTTACTATCCGAAGTTTACTCACTATTCACTATTCACTGTTCACTATTCACTATTATGTTGTTACTCTGCCGCTGTGAACTACGCGAGCGATACAAAAAATCCTGTAGTCGCTTTCTGCAAAATCTGGATACGTCGTACACTCAGCATTTCGCTCTATTGCTTTTTGTGCTTGTTGTTGGTTGCGACGCTTCCGGTTCTTTTGCTTCTGGCTTTCATCCTTGATCGAATGCGCGGCAAACATTGGGTCTTTTGTCGCTGCGTGGTTTTCTTCACTTTCTATTTCTGCTGCGAAGTCGCTGGCATCCTTGCAAGTTTTTTCTTGTGGCTGGCGAATCTTTTGATTCGTGACGCTGAAAAATTTTTGAACTGGAATTTCGCTTTGCAAAGAGGGTGGGCGAATGCGCTGGCACAAGGCACGCAAAAATTATTCGGGCTTCGATTGGAAGTTGAAGGAAGGGACGAATTGACTCGCGGTCCCGTCCTTGTTTTCGTGCGTCACGTCAGCGCAGCCGATTCTCTTTTGCCAGCATTTTTCATCGCCAGTCCAAATGGCATACGCTTGCGCTACGTTTTGAAGCGGCAGCTTCTCTGGGACCCTTGCCTGGATATTGTCGGCAATCGTTTACCGAATAGTTTTGTCAGGCGCGATGCGGGTGAAGCCCACGTTGTCAACCGTTTGATGAACAATCTCTCGCCGCGCGACGGGGTGATTATTTTCCCTGAAGGCACTCGCTTTACGAAAGCGAAACAGGCAAATATTCTTGAGCGATTGAAAGCGAAAGGCGATACAAGCCTCTATAAAAAAGCCTCTTTGTTGAAACGAACTTTGCCGCCCAGACTCGGCGGTGCCTTGAATCTGCTTGAGAGAAACGAGAGCGCCGATGTGATTTTTTGCGCTCACGCGGGATTCGATAGCGTGCTTGATCTGCGCGATTTTCTGAACGGCTCGCTCGTCAATCAAACCGTACGCGTAAGGTTTTGGCGAGTCGCTTTCGATGAAATTCCTGAAACACGCGAGGCACAGACGGAATGGCTTTTGGATAGTTGGAAAAAAATTGATGATTGGATAGGAATCCAACTTGGCGAAACCAACGAAGTAGTTGATGCAAATTGAAATTAGAGAAGTTTGGAGTTCCGCATTTATGCGGTTTGTATCGAATACGTGAACAGTCGCCTGAAGGCGAACCTTCAAAATTTCATAGGAGAAAAGCGGATGCAGATAGGGACTCTTTTAGGTGTGACGTTGGTGGTGGCTCTCGGCTTCATGATTTTGCTGTGGCTTTACAGTCTTGCGAAAAAAGACGCGAGCATCGTTGATAGTTTCTGGGGACCCGGCTTTGCGCTCATCGGCTGGGTGAGTCTCTTTTTGACGAACGGTTTTCAACCGCGCAAACTGTTGATTGTCGCGCTGGTAACGGTGTGGGGTTTGCGGCTGGGATTTCATATCTTCACACGCAATCATGGCAAAGGTGAAGATTATCGTTACCAGGCGATGCGAAAACAATACGGCGATAAATTCCCGCTCCTCAGTCTGTTCACGGTCTTTGGATTTCAAGGTTTGTTGATGTGGTTCATTTCGATACCTGTGCAAATCGCGCAAGTTTCGCCGCTGCCAGACAGGTTCGTTTTATTCGACTTCATTGGCGCGGCGGTCTGGGCGATAGGA
This sequence comes from Acidobacteriota bacterium, assembly GCA_031389065.1. Classification (GTDB taxonomy): domain Bacteria; phylum Acidobacteriota; class Blastocatellia; order UBA7656; family UBA7656; genus JACQDB01. Next base: position 4,457 of record JANMSG010000919.1, read on the forward strand.
TTTCTGTTTGAAGCGGTTGGCGATTGGCAATTGAAGCAGTTCAAAGCCAACCCGAAAAATAAGGGCAAAGTGATGGACACGGGATTGTGGCGCTATACTCGTCATCCGAATTATTTTGGCGACGCTACGCTGTGGTGGGGGTATTTTCTGATCGCTTGTGCGGTGCCCAATGGCTTTTGGACAGTGCTGAGTCCTTTGACGATGACGATATTTTTAAGGAATGTTTCTGGTGTCAGCTTGCTCGAAAAATCGCTCAAGAAAAACAAACTCGGTTATGCGGAATACATCGCTCGCACAAGCTCATTTTTCCCGCTGCCGCCTAAAGCGTAGCGTAGTGTGCAAATGAGTTTAGGGGCGAACGTCTGTGAGGTTTACTCCTCAAGAGCAGGTTTTTCCTTAGCAAAAGAACCATTTTGCTAAGGAAAAAAGAATCCTTGGAGTCGGAAGATTTCTATCGATAGCTTAAGCGACGAAACAAAAGAAGTGCCGATGCTAAAACACCTACAGCGATGAGGCAGGCTACCAAAACCTTATACCCTCTTGCCGTAGTAATGTGGGTGTCACTCCTTGGTTCGCTCGGCAATACTAAGACGATCTCAGTGTCAGCTTTGCCAGGGAACAACTTTACCGGCTCCGCCTTTAGGATTCGTTTAGCGAATGTCGGAACCCCTCCTGCCCCTAGGTCATCGAGCCAGTATTCAGCCTTAAACTCATACTCGCGCTCCTGGTATCCAGAGAACTCGATAACGCCATTATTTTCGTCTCCTCTTAGGTTCTTAAATAGCCTTGCACCCGTTTTAAATATCTGAAGAAAATTCTTTCCCACTTGATTGCCGTCCGCTGTTACAACGCGGATCGAAATCTTCCGACCTGTGTGCGCAGGTGGCACTTTCAATTTTATACTTTTTAAATTCTGCCCCGGAGACAGGTGAATGATCTCGGCATTTGATCGTTCTGACACTCCCGGATAGTAAAGAGTAGGGAAAGGATTATCATCTGAAGGGCGGTCGCCCCAAATTTCGTGTCCGAGCAGGTATTCGCCGCTCGGAAGATTAGAGAAGCGAAACACCCCGATCTTGTCGGTCTGCTTCCACATCCTGTAGGTTCTGTACCATTCTCCTGCAAGGTTTCGTCGCAACAGTTCGACACGCTCATCAGCGAAAGGCTTTCCGTCCGGCGTGAGAAGAATACCCCCAATACTACAGTCTGCCTTCAGAGTGATGAACACCTGTTTACATCCTCTATCCCTTACGGTCACTTTTTCAAAGAAGGGCACAGGGGTAAAAGGTTTGAGCTGTGCCGATAGCTGATAGTAACCTTCTGGAATGCCAACGAATTGATAGCTCCCATCAAATTGTGATGGCACACTAAAGCGATGCTCTGCATTTTCAAGGACGACGATGGCACCGCCGAGAGGGGCAGTCTCATCAAATAAGTCTCCACTGTCGGCAAAGCTTCCTTGCCCAACTTTCCCGTATACCATCGTTTGATGTTCGCCCCTCACATAACTCTCGAGGAAGGCAACATCTTCTTGGTTCAGGTCGGCGCGCCTTGAACCAGAGCACATACCAGCAAACACAACCAGAGGTTGATCCGTTCTAACCCCGGCAAAGATAATGTACCTCTTGCCGATCGGGTATTCTGTGCCGCACATTCCGGAAGAGCCAGAATCAACCAGCACTTGTTTGGTGTCTGGAGGTAACCCTTTATAAACGCTCTCGACGCGAAAACGGTAGAGATAGCCACCGGGGTTTTTGAGATCAGGAAGGAATTCAACGCTCTCACCAAGGAAAGCCACATTGGCGTCTGTGATCTCTACACAGGCAGGGCCGGAGCCGACACAAGTACAGGCTAAAGAATCTGCACTCCATAAAGAATGAAAAAGGATAAAGGATATGACAATTAAGAACAGGCAACAGTGCCAAACAAATCGGGAAGGGGAATTTGCTATCTGGAAAATCATCGCATGTACCTGTTTGAAGAACGGGATGAGCATACCATATTTGCTGCATCAATGATGTTAGACTTTATCCTTAAAGGAATTCAAAATTTACTAAGCAGGGAGAATGCGATGCCTTGTGTTGTGCCGAAATCGGAACGTATGGCATCCGGCCAGAACGAACCGGAGAAAAAGTTTGGCAGTCGCTGAAACCGGCGCGGCGCAGCGAACGTCTTAGGAAGTGCAAGTAACCAGATTGACCGTAAAGGAGAAAAAATGGAACGAAATCAAGCATCCGATTATCCGCAGGAGTTGTTAGACCTGTTTCACGAGTATCAGCACGGCGACATCAACCGCCGTACCTTCCTTGATCGCCTTGGCAAGTTCGCTACCGGCGGACTGACAGCAATGGCGATTTTCGAGAGTCTGCAACCCAACTACGCCTGGGCGCAGCAGGTGCCAGCCGATGACAAACGCATCAAAGCGGGCTACGAAGTCGTGCAATCGCCCGCCGGGAACGGTTCGATCAAAGGCTATCTGGCTCGCCCTGCAAAAAATGGGAAACTGCCTACAGTCCTCGTTATTCACGAAAACCGCGGACTGAATCCATATATCGAGGACGTAGCTCGTCGCCTGGCGCTCGCCAATTTCATCGCCTTCGCGCCCGACGGCTTGACCTCTGTTGGCGGCTATCCGGGCGACGATGAGAAAGGCGCCGCCGCCTTCCGCACCGTAGATGGAAAGAAGATGACCGAAGATTTCGTGGCGGCGGCTAAGTGGCTCAAGGCACGCCCCGATTCCAACAAGAAATTGGGCGCGGTGGGGTTCTGTTTTGGCGGCGGGATGGTGAATCAACTGGCAGTCAGGCTGGGCGCCGACCTGAATGCCGGAGTTGCATTTTATGGCCGTCAGGCAGGTATAGATGATGTCCCCAAGATTTCCGCGCCCCTGTTATTTCAGTACGCAGGCAATGACCAGCGCATCAACGATGGCATCGCAGCCTACGAAGCGGCACTGAAAGCCAACAACAAGGTGTACCTGTCGCACCTGTACGAGGGCAAACAACACGGCTTCCACAACGACACAACGCCGCGTTATGACGAAACCGCCGCCAAACTGGCATGGACGCGCACTCTCGAATTTTTCAACAAATACCTGCGCTAACGCCTGATTAGGCAATCGCCATTAAGACAAAGGCGCAATACATGCATTGCGCCTTTGTGAACGATACGGCGAAGCATCAAAAGTAATAGGTTCGGTTTGCGACAAGCATGCTCACCCTTTCTACTGGGCTGGATTCGTCGTTGTCGGCAAGGGAAGATAGTTAGAAAAGTAAAAGTTTCTGCTATTTATTTTCTATGCACCCCAGAACGGCTGGAAGCCACGGATGAACCTTGGCATTCACCAGTCGGTTTTTTACGATGGGATCATTGTTAACGATCTCTTCCGCCTCTTTCAAGTTGGTCGCTTCAAAAATACCCATCGCCCCACTATCATCTTTGAAAGGACCTCCTGCAATCAATCTTTTCTCTCCCTGTAGTTTCATCATGTAAGCGAAATGTCCGTCCAGTCGCTGCTCATTTAGTGGTTTGCCTTTTATCCAAGCCTCTCCCTGCGTGTAGATGAAAACGAAATAACTTCTTTTTGCTTCACTGCTATTGGTGTTTTTTGGTGCGCCTTGTGATAAGACTTCATTGGTGGAAATACCGATTGCAATGGAGAGTATGATGAGCCTGGATGAATAGATGAGTTTTTTCATTTCGCTTCTCCTTCTGTAATCAAAATTTGTTGGGAAAACCTCGAATTATTTATTTCCTACGATGCTGAGAATTTCTTTTCGAGCGAATATCATTCAACATTTTTCGTGCGGCAATAGAGCGCGGGGTCGCTTTAACCAAGGACTGAAATTCCGCTTCAGCCTCATTCAGAAGACCCGCGCCAGCCAATAACACGCCGCTCACGAAATGAGAATGTGGATTTTTATCCAAGGCTTTATCGAGTTCGACTGCAACCTTTTGCTCAAGGATTTTGAAACGGGCTTCTGGGGCAGGCGGCGCGGGCGTGACGATCTTTTGCTCGTTCTTTCGCGCTGCGACTTCCCAGGAATAGACTTGCCCACATTCGCCCGCAAATTGTAGCCGAAAAAATGAGCAGTTGCCCAATAGGGAAATGATATGAATATCTCTCGTCGACACAATTTAACTACAAAGATGTTTCACTGAAGGTAATAATTTTGCCAATCTTACGTCATCTGTAACTGACAAGTTGAATCGCTCGTTTAGATGACAAAAGAGGAAAAAGAATGAAGAAATGTAGAATTATTTTCATCCTGCTTGCGCTTGGCTTATGCTCAAATTCCTATGCACAGGATAGAATGCAAGTTCCACGTGGCAAAGCCATTTTGATAGACGGAAAATTTTCTGCCAGCGAATGGCAGGACGCCGCAGAAAAAACGGTTTCCGATTCCGTCAAATTATATGTTAAGACTTCAGAGCAATATGTCTACATCTGCGTCCGCTTGATGAAAGAGGACTTTTTCGCTGTTGATATGTATCTATCAACCTCGAATAAAGAAATCCAAAACCTTCATGCTTCGGCAAAGCTTGGCGAACGCCTGTTGAAAGGGAACGATTTTCCTGAGTGGCTTTGGTGGAATAACCGTGATTGGTCGGCAAATGTATCCAGGGTTCTCACATTTGAAGAGAAGAAATTCCTGCCCGATGAAGTGAAAGAATTTCAAATCAGTCGCGAAAGATTCAAAGGCAATCAATGGCTGATGATGTTTGAAATTCACACCAGTGACAGCACCAAAGCCTTCCCGACAAACACGACCAACAAGAAAACAGAGAATTGGTTACTGCTTGAATTCAAAAAATAAAAATCCAATATAAAAAAGGCTGTTAAAGTATGCGCGACATCACGGTACCGGAATCGCCTATTAACCAAACCTTTTTATTGGTGCGAATGATTTGATGAATATCTGGAAAGTCATTTTGAACTTTAACCCAGCTCTTTCCTCCATCATTTGTTTGCCATAGGGTAGTGCCATTGCTGTCTTTATCGCCCGCAATAAAGCCGAGTTTTTCGTTGATGAACACTACGCTTCGCAGCAATCCGTCGGAAAAACTATTGCTGCGTTTCCAGCTTTGACCTTGATCTGCTGTGGTTACGAGTATGCCTTTGTGTCCAACAGCCCAGCCAGTTGACCGATTGAGAAAGGTGATTTCTCGAATCACTGTTCCCTGACCGACGGGAAAAGCATTCCAGGTTCGCCCCCCATTTGTTGTGTGAAATATGGAATTGAATGCTGCAATAAAGCCGACATCCTTATTGAGAAATTTTATCGAACCGATCAACCCCGTGCCTGAGACTTTTGTCGAATGGTCATTCCAGGTTCGTCCGCCATCAGACGATTCCAACAACACTGACTTCCTTGATTGAGTATTCATTCCGACGACGAATCCCTCGTTGCGGTTGAAGAAATGAATTCCCGTAAAAAACAGTTCCATTCTGTTTTCACCAATCTGGTGCCATTTTTTTCCGCCATCTTCTGTGCGATAGATTCTTCCCTTATCGCCACAAATCCAGCCAAGTTTCTTATCCACAAAGAAGATAGATTCAAGATATCCTGCTTCCAGTTTTGCTTGTGTTCGCCAGGTCTTGCCGCCATCAGTTGTGTGCAAAACCAATCCTGTCGAGTGCGTCACCACCCAACCGAGTGAATCAGTCAAAAAAAATCCTGTATGAAGGTCATCGGTTGTTGCGACATCATGTTTGCTCCAGAAGTCTGTTAGCCGTGTCAACGCATCAGCAGTGCGATCTTCTCCAAGCACAAAGCTCAACAACAGCACGAGTATTATTTTGAATGGATAATCTTTTATCTTGGACATAGTCACTCCATAAGCTGATGACGGATTTCATCCAGTTATATTACCCATAGAAAATATTCCGGAAAAACATTTTCAATTTTTTCGCGCGCAGTAATTCTGGGAAGCACTCAGCTACCAATCATTTTAAATAGGCTTGATTCGCAAGGCTGGGATTATTAACAGTTTGTGCAAAATAAAGCTGACTGACAAAATTTTTTATCTTTACTCTGGAATTCAACAAGGCACAGGAAAGATTTATCCTGTGCCTTGTTTGTTTCAACTGACTTCTGCTTAATTACCCTTCACTTTTGATTCGCATTCCATAGAACGAACGCCAGACGAAGAACACGGAAATCAAGAAGAACACCACAGCCAAACCGTGACTAACCATAGGGCCCGCGTCGTGTGTGAGTTTTACAGCCAACTCGACAGCCAGTAATCCAAACAATGTTGTGAATTTGATGACCGGGTTCAAAGCGACGGATGACGTATCTTTGAACGGGTCGCCAACCGTATCGCCTACCACACAAGCATCGTGCAACGGTGTGTTTTTCTCTTTCAACTCGACTTCGACAATTTTCTTGGCGTTGTCCCAGGCGCCCCCCGCGTTTGCCATAAAGATGGCTTGATACAAACCGAAGACGGCTATCGAAATCAAGTAGCCGATGAAGAAATACGGCTCAACAAAGGCAAATGCCAAAGTCGAAAAGAAGACCGTCAGGAAGATGTTGAACATCCCTTTCTGCGCGTACTTCGTGCAAATTTCCACGACTTTCTTACTGTCTTCAACAGAGGCTTTTTCAACACTGTCGAGATTGATATTCGCCTTGATGAATTCAACAGCGCGATAGGCTCCCGTCGTCACCGCTTGCATAGACGCGCCCGTGAACCAGTAAATGATTGCACCGCCCGTAATCAAGCCCAACATAAACGGGGCGTGAACAATCGAGAGTTTATCCAAGTCCCGCGTTAACCCTGATGTAAGCCCCATGATGATGGAGAAAATCATGGTTGTTGCGCCGACTACGGCTGTGCCGATCAATACGGGCTTGGCAGTGGCTTTGAAGGTGTTGCCCGCGCCGTCGTTTTCTTCGAGCAGGTGTTTGGCGCGCTCAAAATTCACAGTCACGTTGAAGTCTCTTTTTAGCTCTGCTTCGATGTTCGGGATTTTTTCGATCAGTGACAATTCGTAAACCGATTGCGCATTGTCGGTCACGGGACCGTAAGAGTCAACCGCTATGGTGACAGGTCCCATGCCTAAAAATCCAAAGGCTACGAGTCCGAAGGCGAAGACAGCGGGCGCAATCATTAGCGAGCCCACTCCTTGCATGCTGAAATAATAGGCAATAGACATCAAACCGACGATGCTTAACCCTAGCCAGTAGCCTGAAAAGTTGCCCGCAATCAAACCAGACAAAATATTGAGCGACGGACCGCCTTCCCTAGATGAAATAACTACTTCTTTGACGTGTGCTGATTCGGTTGAGGTGAAGACTTTGACAAGCTCCGGAATGATGGCTCCGGCGAGTGTGCCGCAAGAGATAATCGTCGAAAGCTTCCACCACAAGGTATCATTGCCGCCAAGCAAGGGCACGATGACGTAAGAGACCGCGTAGGTCATCACTACCGAAACGATTGATGTAAGCCAGACCAAGCGCGTCAGTGGCGCTTCAAAATTCATCTTGTCGGCTTTGCCGTAGGAAGCTTTCGCCCACGCTTCATTGATGAAGTAGGAGACCGCAGAGGCGACGACCATCATAACGCGCATCACGAAAATCCATACCAGCAGTTGAACTTGAACCGTAGGGCTGCTTACTGCAAGCAAGATGAATGAAATCAGCGCCACACCCGTTACGCCATAGGTTTCGAAGCCATCCGCCGAAGGACCGACCGAATCACCGGCGTTGTCGCCCGTGCAATCGGCGATGACGCCGGGGT